>WHTY01000184.1 GCA_009377475.1 Actinophytocola sp. | reverse complement strand
CCAGCATCAAGGTCGTTCGTCCTCGCTACCGCTGCGGGCGCTCCACCTTGACCCCGGCTGCGGTCCACCACACACAGCACGGGCGACGACGAGGCCCAGAACAACAGAAATGATCAACGGATCCTCACTTTACGGGGGTCCCCAACACAGATAAGGGGTAGTTCTCGCAGCTATGTCCGATACGCGGCGCTGTCGGCGGTTCCCGACGTTCGCTCCGTGGAGTGGCGGCCGATTCAGTACGCCGGGTGAGCCTGAACCCGGTGCGTGACCTTACGTTCGGCGAGGAACGACACGAACGGCACGCAGCCGGCGAGCAACACGGCGACGGTAGCCCACAGCGTCCAGCGCGCCTTGATCGCCAGATCGACGGCGAGCGCGAGGTAGACCATGTAGATCGCGCCGTGGATCGGCGAGTAGATCGCGGACGGCGTCGGGTTGCCGAAGCCGTAGCGGATGACCATGACGACGAGGAGCCCGAGCAGACCGAAGCCGGTGACCACCGCGGCGGCCCGGAAGCGTCGCAGTGGAGCGCGCAGGGTGCCTTCCCGGGTGGCGGCGGTGTCGTACTGCTCTGAGGTCGTCATGCTTCGGCTGGCCCTCTCACGGCCGGGGCGCGAGCCCCGTCACGATGTCTGGTCACGGTCGGTGCGCTGGTTCAACTCAGCAAGGTAGCGGTTGTACTCCGCCAACGCGTCACCGGGTTCACCAGCCGTGTCGGCGACCACGGGACGGCGCGGCGCGCGGTACAACCAGCGGCCGCGCAGTCCCGACGTCTCGGCGGCGGGCGTCTCGGTGTCCGTCGCGCCGCTGGCTGCGGCGGTGGGCGCGGCGGCTGGCGTGCCGTTCGTTGGTCTGGCCTCGGCAGGCTCGACGTCAGCGGAGGTTGGCCGCGCCGTCTGCCGGAGCTTGCGCATCCGCAGGAACACGAACGCGGGGAACAGCCCGAACAGCGGCCATTGCAGCACGTAGCCGAGATTCTGGAAGCTGCCGCCCGCCGAGGAGTAGCGCTCCCACTGCCACCAGGCGAGCGCGCAGCACACGATCAGGCTCGCGGCCGAGACCGCGACCACACCGAACCGGCGTGCGGCAAGGGATTGCAGCGCTGACACACTTCGACGCTAGCACTCAGCTTCGGCTGTTGACGGCGCGCGCGTAGTGATCCGCGAGACCGAAGACCTGCTGGCCGTACTCGACGGACTGGTTGTAGGACCACAGTCCGGCCCACCAGCCCTCGGCGGAGGACATGTCCCTGCCGCCAGCGCACAGATAGTGGGCAGCGGCCAGGGCCGCGTCGTCGATCTGCTGCGGGTTGGCCACGCCATCGCCGTTGCCGTCGGCGGCGTGGCTCGCCCACGTCGAGGGGATGAACTGCATCGGGCCGACGGCGCGGTCCACTCTGCTGTCGCCGTCGAACCTGCCGTCGTCGGTGTCGGTGATGGACTTGAAGCCGCGCGAGCCGTCCAGTGGCACGCCGATGATCGGCTTGGACGGCAGACCGTTGGCCTGCAGCACGGCGCCGCCGTACCGGCCGTGGTCGGATTCGACCCGCCCGATGCCTGCCAGCGTGGCCCAGGACAGTCGGCATGCCGGGTTCGTCTGCCGCAGCGAGATCTCCGCCCTGCCGTACGCGAGCAACGCCCGGACCGGCACCCCGATCGCGGGACCGACCCGCTGCGCCCAGCCCACGAGTGAGTCGCCGGAGCCCTGCGTGTTCGCCCCGCCGTTCGGCCGTTGCTTACGCTGCTTCGGCGCACCCTTGAGCGAGGCGTTCACGGGGGTGACAGAGCCCGGCTCCACGTTGGCGGCCTGCACGGAGAGTGCCGGAATCTCCAGCGTGGTCGGGCTTGGCTCGAGCGCAGCGGCCTGCTTCAGACCCCACACCGCACCGGCCGCGAGACCGAGAACACCGAGTACGGCAACCAACCGAGCGCCCACGGCACGCCCGTTGGCATGCCGTCGTCTCGGCTGGGACCGATTACCCTTGCTGCTCTCACCCTCACTTGAGCTGCCCACCAAAAACTCGCCTCTCGTCGCCGCCGGCTCACTAGATACAACGCACCGCGATGGCAGGTGTTACGCGCCTTGTTCAGACGCCATTAGATGCGGTTGTATCACGAAAATGCCGACGTGCGGGTGAAACGATTGCGACGCGGCTCCCTGCGGGTTCAGCTCGCCGCGTCGCGACGAGCGCGTGCCAGCCTGGCGACGCACCACGCGGCGGCGCTGCCTCTGCGCAGGTGTTCCAGGACCGTGTACGGACCGAGGTGGGTGCTGAGGTCGCTCGGCGACAGTCCGGCCGCACGGTACTCCAGTGCGCGCTGATCCAGCGGGCTCAGTCCGGCGTCCCACCACTCTTCGGCTTCCGCGACACCGCCGACCATCTTCCACCACCGCGCGGCGGCGGACAGCAGTTCGTCGGGGACACCGGGCAACCGCGTGCGCATGGCGGCGATGTACGTGTAGTCGGACGACTGCGTAGCGTCGAGGGTCGACCAGTCCTTGGCCCAGTCGTGCGTATCGTCGCCACTGCGTTGACCTGGTATTCCTGGCGTCGACGGGACGTCAGCGAGCCACTCCGACGCTATGCGGTTGATCTCGACGTCCTCCGCGGTCTGCGCTCGCTCTTCCGACCACTGCCGGATCAACTCGTCTACGCCAGGATCATGGGTCATGTCCGTCTCCCTACGGGTATGCAGTCATAGCGTCGGGGCCGTACCGCTTGGTGATCGGAGTCTGCGATCGTCAGGAACCGCTGTCGCCTCTCTGACGGTGCAGAACCAACCGGTCACTTAATGTGAGCACCGTAGGGTGCCGTCCCACCGGTACGCCAGACCTCAAGTCGTCGAATTCCACTGACCTGGGAATTCGTCTCACCAATCCACCCGGACGGCCCAATCTTGCGCCCGCATTGTGGGACAGCTCACATGCGACTGCACGTGCATACGTGCAGCTCAGGGCGGATTTCGGTGACTGCGATCAGCCAAGCGGGTGGCCACTCGGCAGTGTGGCGCGGGTCACGTCACTTACCTGCTGCGCACGGACATGATCACGAGAACAGCGCGCGCACGAACGTCATGAGGGCTTCCCCGCCGTCCTGCACCCACCCGAGAACCTGATGCACCGCGTCCGCCGACTCGTGCGGCTTCGTGATGAGAAAGAACAGCACGATTGCGACAGCGCCGACAATGGCGGCCTTCTTGGCGTTCGGCGTCATGGCTCCATCCGATTAGCTCTCACAAGGCCGCACGCTTCGGCCCGCTTTTCGTGTCCGGCTCCGAGCCTAGGGTAAGAGCATCGGCCAACTCTGCAGCAGCGGCCACGCGCCGCGCCGTTGTCAGCACGAGTTGGCGCGAGCCGGATGCCGCGAGTCCCGAGATCTGGTGCCGCGCGCGAGAACTCGGTCCCGCAAGCGCCGGTGTGATACTTGACATACATCGAACACACGTTCTACTATCAGGTGCATGGGGGACACCACAACTTACCTTCCCGTTCCGCCCGACACCGACTGGTCTCGGGCGGACAAGACCATGCTGGTCGACTCGCTACGAGAGCTGGAGTCGCTGATGCGCCAGGCGCAAGCGGCTCAAGGCGCGATCCTGGCGGAAGTGCAGTCCCGCGGTCCGCACCCGACGTTCGGCTACAGCAGCCTGGAAGCCTTGTTGAAGGACGTCGTGCACTGCTCCCGCGCCGACGGACGACAGCGCGTGCGCCGAGCCTTGGCGTGCCACGACCACACCGAAGGCACCCAACGGCTACCCGCGTCAGCTCCAGCGACCGGGGACGCGTTCGCACGAGGTGAGATCAACACCGCTCACGTCGACTCGATCCTCACCACCCTGGCCGAGATGCCCGGTGCGGTGCCCGATGAGGATCGCAAGGTCTACGAAAAGATCCTCGTCGAGCTCGCCGCCGAACCAGCCAGCCCGATGTCGGTCACCAAAGCCGGACGACACCTCCTGCGACGGCTGGAACAGGAATACCTCCAACCCGATCCACCGCTGCCAAAACGACCTGAACGGGAACTCCAGTTCTCCCGGAGCATCGACGGACGCCTGCACTTCACAGGCGTCCTCGACGCCATCTCGGGTGCGCAGTTCGAGAAGCTGCTCTCCCCACTCGCGAAACCACGCCCCGGCGAAAACGGCGAACGCGACCTACGCACAACCAGAGAACGCAACGGCGACGCCTTCGCCGAACTCCTCGACCACGCGCAACGCGCCGCGAAACTGCCCACCGAAGCCGGTGAGCGCACCGCACTGATGGTCACCATGACCCTCAACGACCTCCGCAACCACGAACGCAACTCGGACAGCAGCAGCGGGTGTGGCCGCGACCGCGGCACGACGGCCAGCGACACCGACGATGATGCCGCCGATTTCGGTACAGACAACGATGGCGACACCGACGAGAACAACGTCTACGACCGCGTCAACGCCATCATCGGCCGTCAACTGCCGCTGCTGAACGGTGACGTCCCCATCAGCGTCGAACAAGCCCGCCTGCTGGCCTGCGACGCCCGGATCATCCCCGCCGTGTTGAACAGCCGAGGCGAAGTGCTCGACCTCGGCCGCGAACAACGCCTCGCCAACACCGCCCAACAACGAGCCCTCGCCCTGCGAGACAAAGGCTGCGTGTTCCCGAGTGTTCCCGAGCTGTACCCGCCCGGCGAACTGGACAGCAGCCCACCACATTCGCGAAATTGGCTATCCATATCGATGCAGTACCGCGAACCGCGTTATGTGGCGGTTCGCCAGGGCCG
Organism: Actinophytocola sp.; assembly: GCA_009377475.1. Classification (GTDB taxonomy): domain Bacteria; phylum Actinomycetota; class Actinomycetes; order Mycobacteriales; family Pseudonocardiaceae; genus Haloechinothrix_A. Next base: position 73 of record WHTY01000184.1, on the reverse strand, counting down.
GTCGAGCGGCGCGGCGGCGAGCGTGCCGGGCCACTGGCGTGGGCCGGGCGGTGTGTGCTTGCGGTCGGTCTTG
>WHTY01000008.1 GCA_009377475.1 Actinophytocola sp. | reverse complement strand
TCACCCAGACCGGCGAGGTCCGCGCGGTAGGCGACCCCGCCGATGGCCAGCACGGCGGCGACCGGGAGCAGGTAGGCGAGGTCGAGCGTCGGCAGCCAGCGTGCGAGCAACGACCTATGTGCGTGCTCGGTCGCCACGGCCGCTCGCAGTGCGCGGTCGTTGTGCGCCACCCGCCGGTCCGCGAGACCGAGCGCTTCCACCGTTCGCGCGCCGGTGACCGTCTCCGTCGCGGACGCCTGGACATCACCCCACGCGGCGAGCATCCGCTCCAGCACCGGGTTCGCGCGCCGCCAGTACCACCGCGTGGTCAGCACCAGCAGCGGCACCGACACCAGCACACCCAGCGTGAGCAGCGGCGACGTCACCAGCATCGCCACGACCGTCAGCACCACGGCGATCGACGACGTCAGGATCTCCGGCGCGGCGTAGCGCGCGGCGTACTCGATGCGGTCGACATCCGACGTCGCTCTGCTGAGCAGGTCGCCGGTGCCCGCGTCCTCGACGGTGCCGATCGGCAGCCGCAGCACGTGCTCGGTGAAGTCCGCCCGCGCGGTGGCGAGTAGATGTTCACCGAACCGGGTGGCGCGGACGTGCCCCCATCGACGTAACGCGGCTTGGACGAGCAGCACCGCGAGAAAGACGGCGGCCAGGATGTCGACCGGTGGGCGTGTACCCGCAGCGACGGCGTCCACCAGCACGCCGAGCAGGCGCGGCCCGACCAGCCCGAGCAGCGACGCGAGCACTAACAACGTGAGCATCGCCGCGAAGTCGCCGCGCCGTCTGCGGGCGACGTCGCGCAGCCAGCGGCGCACCATGCGCGCGTCGGCGAGCGGGAGTGTCATGGCGCGGCTCCTTCCTGTGCGGCGGCCACATGCGCGTCGGCGGCGGCACGCCAGAGCGCGCTCGACGTGAGCACCACCGTCGTCCGCCCCTGTCGCAGCGCAACAACGCGCTCAACGATGCGCGCCTCGGTGTGGGCGTCCACGGCGGACGTCGGTTCCTCCAGCACGAGGACGTCCGGATCGAGGGTGAGCGCCCGCGCCAGCAGCAGGCGTTGCCGCTGGCCGCCGGACACCGACCGGCCGCGCTCGCTCAGCACGGCGTCGTACCCCTCCGGCAGGGCGTCGATGACGTCGGAGGCGTCGGCCGCCGCGATGGCGTCCGCGACCGGCACGGCGTCGCCCGCCGCCAGTTCCTCGCCGACCCGTCCGGCGAACAGCTGGTCGTCACCGAGGACGAGCACCACGCGACGTCGCAGCTCCGTGCGGTCGACGTCGCGGATGGGCACGCCGCCGAGCAGGGCGTCGCTGTTGGTGTACCCGGTGAGACGTTCGGCCAGCGCACGATCCGGCGGCAACACCGTGAGCCGCCCGGCGGGCGCGACGACGTCTCCCTCGGCGACAACGGGCCGTGCGGCAGCGGGACCGGACGTGTGGGCTGACCGAACTCCGGGGCGAGCCGGAGCAGCCTGTGGATGCGGCCCGCCGCGACGCGCGCCGCGCTGGCCGCGTCGGCCGCCTCTGTCGCCGTGCGCACCGGCACGACCAGGAACGCCGACGCGCCGTAGAACGCGATCAGGTCGCCCGGCGAGATCGCGCCGTCCAGCGCGAGCCGCGCGCCGAGCCATGTGACGACGACGGTGATCAGCCCGGGCAGCGCGATCTCCGCCGCCGCGAGCCACGATTCGGTGCGCCCCACGGCCACACCGGCGTCGCGCACGCGCTCGTTCACGGCGGTGAACCGGCGGAGGTGCTGCCGCTCGCCGCCGACGCCTCGCAGGATGCGCAGCCCGGCGACGATGTCCGCGCCCATCGCCGTGACCTCGGAGAACCGTTCCCGCTGCGCCTCCTTGCGCCGATGCAGCGGACGCAGCAGCGGCCCGATGCCCAGCACTGCGAGCGGCACGCCGACCAGCGCGACCGTGCCAAGGACCGGGGTGATCGTCATGAGCACGACGGCGACGACGACGAACGACGTCAGCGCGCCGATGGTCCTGCCGAACGTCTCGACGGCGTTGCCGATGTCGTAGACGTCCTCCGATCCCATGGCGACGACCTCGCCGGTCGGCATTCGCTTCGGCAGGGTCGCGCCGAGGCGCGCGGCGCGCCCGACGACCGCGCGTTCCGCGCTCACCGCACCGTGGATCCACATCGTGTGCGACGCCCAGTTCAGGACGCCGCTCGCCACCGCCTGCACGACGGCGAGCCCCAGCACGAGCGCGATCCAGCCCGCGAGGTCCGCCGAACCGCCCGCGGCGATGCTAGTGTCGATCGCCGCGCCCACCACAAGCGGCATCACTGCCGTCGGCAGCATCGCGCCCGCACCCGCGACAGCGGCGGTCAGCGTCAGCCCGGGCCGCGTGGCAAGCACCGCCCGCAGCCGGAAGTTGGGGCTGTCAGTGCGTCAAGTGAACTCCGTGCCTCCCATACGCCGGACGATACCGATGCCCACCGGCACGGTGCTACGGATTTTCGGGTGTCGTGAAGGGCATCTTATGGGCGTCAGGCGCCCATAAGATGCCCTTCACGACACCCCGCCCAACACCTCGGCCTCCTCCGCAGGGGTCAGGCCTGCCTTGCGAGGACGGTCCAGACCGAGGGCGCGCTCGTGCGCCAGCGCCCCGGCCACCGCGTCGTCCAGCGGCCGAGCGCGCAGGCCCGCCTCCCGTGCGTGCGCCGGATCGTGCGCCGCGATGCCGACGGACTCCGGCGGTAACCACAGCGGCAACGTGCGCGGCCCCATCCACGGCCCAACCCCGGCGTCGGCCAGCTGGCCAGCAAGCACCGGCACCAGCTCCGCATCGAAGCCCGACGCGATCCCAGCCAGCAGATCCCGCAGCCCGCAGCGCGGCCCGATCGCGTCGAACGTCCCGACGAGCCGCTGCTCCGCCCCAGTCACGATCCACTCCGCCAGGTCCCGAACGTCGACGTACTGGATCTCCTGCTCGACGTCGGGCACCACGACCCGCCCGCCGCGCGTGAACCGCGCTGGCCAGTACCCGAACCGATCGGACCGGTCGCCGGGGCCGGTGATCAGGCCCGGCCGCACGATGAACGCCCGGCCCTCGAGCGCGTCACGAACGGCGTTCTCGCTCGCCACCTTGATCGCGCCGTACAGACCGGGATCAGCGTCCCGATCGGCCAAAGTCGCGTGCGCTGCGCGCGGCTCAACGACCGGCGCGCCAGGCCGCTGACCCGGCGTCACCTCGTCGGCGTACACGCTGATGGAGGACACGAACGTCCAATGCCCCGCCGTCGCCCCCAGCACGGCGAGCGCGTCGGCCACCCAGGCGTGGGACATGATCGACGTGTCCACCACCGCGTCGAACCGCTCGCCAGCGAGGCCCGCGAGCGCGTCCGGCTCTTCGCGGTCGATGCGCAGCCACGTCGCCCCGTCCGGCACCTCGCCGGACGTCCCGCGCGCCGCGCACACGACGTCGTGCCCACGCCGTACCGCCTCGGCGGCCACCGCCTTGCTGACGAAGATCGTCCCGCCGAACACCAGCATCCGCATGGCGCTCAGCCTGCCCATCGCGGGCGAGCGCCGCCACGGGTTTCTCCAGCAGCGAAACCCACCGCACACGCGTCGACACCGACCGCGAGCGCACGTGACCTGCGTCGCGTGCGGCAAACCTCACCGCCAGCCGAAACCCGCAGGCCAGGTAGGCTGACGACGTCGCTAGACCCACCGAAACCCGGAGCTGTCACGTGGCCAAAGTCGTCGTCGACGTCATGCCCAAGCCCGAGATCCTCGACCCGCAGGGACAGGCGGTCGCCCGCGCGCTGCCCCGCCTCGGATTCGACGGCGTGGCCGACGTCCGCCAGGGCAAACACTTCGAGCTGGAGGTCGACGACTCGGTCGACGACGCCACGCTCGCCAAGATCGCCGAAGGCTTCCTGTCGAACCCGGTGATCGAGGACTTCGTCGTCCGGCGGGTGTCGGAATGACGGCGAAGGTCGGCGTCATCACCTTCCCCGGCACGCTGGACGACGTCGACGCCGCGCGTGCGGTGCGCTACGCCGACGTCGAGGCGGTGTCGCTGTGGCACGGCGATCACGACCTCTCCGGCGTCGACGCCGTTGTCGTGCCCGGCGGCTTCTCCTACGGCGACTACCTGCGCGCGGGCGCGATCGCGCGGTTCGCACCGGTGATGGGCTCCGTGATCGACGCCGCGCGCAAGGGCATGCCGGTGCTGGGCATCTGCAACGGCTTCCAGGTCCTGTGCGAGGCGGGCCTGCTGCCCGGCGCGCTGGTGCGCAACCACAAGCTGCACTTCGTCTGCCGCGACCAGTGGCTGCGGGTGGAGAACACACAGACGGCGTGGACAACCCGGTACGAGCCCGGCGCGGAGATCCTGGTCCCGGTCAAGAACGGCGAGGGCGCCTACATGGCCGACGAGCCGACGCTCGACGCGCTGGACGGCGAGGGGCGCGTGGTGTTCCGCTACGTCGGCGGCAACCCCAACGGCTCCCGCCGCGACATCGCGGGCATCAGCGACCCGACCGGCCGGATCGTCGGCCTGATGCCGCACCCCGAGCACGCCATCGACGCGCTGACCGGCCCGAGCGACGACGGCCTCGGCATGTTCCTGTCCGCACTCGACGCGCTCCAAGGAGCCCCCGCGTGAGCACAGACACCGTCAAACACGCCGAGTCCACTCCGGACACCGAGCAGCCGTGGGCCGAGCTGGGCCTCAAGGACGACGAGTACGCCCGCATCCGCGAGATCCTCGGCCGCAGGCCGACGGACGCCGAGCTGGCGATGTACTCGGTGATGTGGAGCGAGCACTGCTCCTACAAGTCGTCCAAAGTGCACTGGCACTACTGGAAAGAGAACACCACCGAGGAGATGCGCGCCAAGATGTTGGCTGGCATCGGTGAGAACGCGGGCGTCGTCGACATCGGCGACGGCTGGGCGGTCACGTTCAAGGTGGAGTCGCACAACCATCCGTCCTATGTGGAGCCGTACCAGGGCGCGGCGACCGGCGTCGGCGGCATCGTGCGCGACATCATCGCGATGGGTGCACGTCCGCTCGCGGTGATGGACCCGCTGCGGTTCGGCGCGGCCGACCACCCGGACACCAAGCGCGTGCTGCCCGGCGTCGTCGCTGGCATCGGCGGCTACGGCAACTGCCTCGGCTTGCCCAACATCGGCGGCGAGGTCGTCTTCGACTCGACATACCAGGGCAACCCGCTGGTCAACGCGATGTGCATCGGCGCGATGCGCACCGAGGACCTGCACCTGGCGCACGCGTCCGGCGTCGGCAACAAGGTCATGCTGTTCGGCGCGCGCACCGGCCTCGACGGCATCGGCGGCGTCTCGGTGCTCGCCTCGGAGACGTTCAGCGGGGACGAGTCCGGCACCGGACGCAAGAAGCTCCCGTCAGTCCAGGTCGGCGACCCGTTCACCGAGAAGGTGCTGATCGAGTGCTGCCTCGAGCTGTTCCTCGAGGGCATCGTCGTCGGCATCCAGGACCTCGGCGGCGCGGGCCTGTCCTGCGCCACGTCCGAGCTGGCCTCCGCTGGTGACGGCGGTATGCGCGTCGAGCTGGACCGGGTGCCGCTGCGCGCCGAGGGCATGACCCCGGCGGAGATCCTGTCGAGCGAGTCGCAGGAGCGCATGTGCGCCGTGGTCAAGCCGGAGGACGTCGAGGCGTTCCTGCGCGTCTGCCGCAAGTGGGACGTCATCGCCACCGAGATCGGCGAGGTCACCGACGGCGAGAACCTGGTGATCACCTGGCACGGCGAGACCGTGGTCGACGTACCGCCGCGCACCGTCGCGCACGAGGGCCCTGAGTACCACCGGCCGTTCGCGCGACCCACCGAGCAGGACGTCCTGCAGTCCGCCACGCCGGACCTGCTGCCGCGCCCGAGCACCTCGGACGAGCTGCGGGAGACCGTCATGACGATGATCTCCTCGCCGAACCTGGCTTCGCGGGAGTGGGTCACGCAGCAGTACGACCGTTACGTCCGGGGCGGCACGGTGCTGTCGCAGCCATGCGACTCGGGCATGATCCGCATCGACGAGTCGACGGGCCGTGGCGTCGCGGCGGCGACCGACTGCAACGGCCGGTTCGTCAAGCTCGACCCGTACACCGGCACGCAGCTCGCGCTGGCGGAGGCGTATCGCAACGTGGCGACCGGCGGCGCGACGCCGCTCGCCGTCACCAACTGCCTGAACTTCGGCTCGCCAGAGGACCCCGGCGTGATGTGGCAGTTCGAGCAGGCCGTGAAGGGCCTCGCCGAGGGCTGCCGCGAGCTGGGCATCCCGGTGACCGGCGGCAACGTCAGCTTCTACAACCAGACGGGTGACACCGCGATCCTGCCGACCCCGGTCGTCGGCGTGCTCGGCACGATCGACGACGTCCGCAGGCGCATCCCGACCGGCATCGGCAACGAGGCTGGCGAGTCGCTGATCCTGCTCGGCGAGACGCGCGAGGAGTTCGGCGGCTCGGAGTGGGCACACGTCGTCCACCGCCACCTCGGCGGCACCCCGCCGAAGGTCGATCTCGCCCGCGAGAAGCTGTTGGCGGACATCCTGGTCGCCGGGTCGCGGGACGGCATGATCTCGGCGGCGCACGACCTCTCCGAGGGCGGCCTCGCGCAGACCATCGTGGAGATGGCGCTGATCGGGCAAACCGGCGCACGCCTGGTGCTCGACCCGGACATGGACCCGTTCACGCAGCTCTTCTCGGAGTCGGCGGGCCGGGTGCTGATCGCGGTGCCACGCAGCGAGGAACTGCGGTTCACCGAGCTGTGCTCCGCGCGGGGTCTGCCGTGGCGCAAGACCGGCGTCGTCGTCCCCGAGATGGACGCGCTGGAGATCCAGGACGTCGCGACGTTCCCGCTGGCGGAGCTGCGCACGGCGTGGGAGGGCACGCTGCCGGCGCTGTTCGACTGAGCGTCCGGTGTGATGAAGGGCTTCTTACTCACACCACACGCAAGTAAGAAGCCCTTCATCACACCCGCTCGTCAAGTGGCACTGGCGGGGCGGTCACGGCACCATCGACGTGGCATCCGGTGAAGTCGACCCGTGCCGAAACTGGCGTCGCTGAACTTCGCATCGCCCAGGAATCGCGCGCTGGTGAACAGGACCCGGCCATCAGCGATGAACCCGCTGAACCATGCCTTGCCGCGGAACTCCACATTCTTGAGCAGGAGTTGCGCCGCCAGCCTGCCATCCAGTGAGCGCGCACCGGTGAACCACGCGTCGCCATAGAACACGGTCCCGCTGAAATCATTGCTGCTGTAGAGCCGGGCATACCGCAGCGTGATCGTGCCGACCTTGCGGTCGATGAGACGGACGTACTCCAACACAGCGCCAGTCAAGTCCAGGTCGTAACGCGGTGCGTCGGCGTCGGAAGCCGCTGGCAGCAGATCAGCGAGTGCTCGCTGTGCGGACAACCGGACCTGGAGCTCCCGTTCGGCTTCCTCCGCATCCTGCCGCTCCCACTCCTGTCGCTGGAGCTGGTAGCGCGGGTGATCGAAGGGACGACGCAGATACGCGCAAAGCACGTCGATGACCGGCTGCACGTAGTACTCCGGCCGGTCACGAGCGACCGCGAGTAGCGCCGCCACCGCGCCGACACGCACCTGGTCGGCGGGGCTGCCAAGCAGCTCGACCGCCCTCGCGAAGCGCTCGTCGGCGGCCTTCTCTCTGTCGTGTTCGGCCCGATCGTTCTCCAAGGCATGCCGATCTTCGTCGACTCGCCTGCGACGGTCGTTGAGCCACAACGCGTACAGCGCGACGACCGAGCCAGCGGCGAGCCCGCCGGACTTGAGCGCTTCGGCGCGCGGAGTGCCTGGCTCGATGAGCAACCACCCGGTGACGACGGCGAGTACACCGGCCGCCATCAGCATCGTTCCCCCGAGCGGCGGATTCTGTCGCTCGCTGCCGCCGCGTAGCCGCCACACGACGAACATGGTCATTCCGGCGAGCAGCACGACCGCCCCTGCGCTGAGGAAGGAGACACCCATGACTGTCCACTGTAGCCAGGACGAGGCGCTCAGATCCCCAGAATGGCGCGAGCGATCAGGAAGTAGATGATCAACCCCGTCGCGTCGACCAACGTCGTCACCAGCGGCGCGGACACGACCGCGGGGTCGATGCCTGCGCGCTTGGCGAGCAGCGGCATGGTGCCACCGATGACGGCGGCCCAGGTGCAGATCGCGACAAGCGACAGCCCGACGACCGCGGCGAGGCCGAACTCTTCAAGCCCGCCTGCCACAACCATCACCCAGCCCACGACGAACGCCACGCTCGCCAGCGCCAAGCCGAGCAGGACACCGACGCGAGACTCCCGGAACGCCACGCGCAGCACGTCTCCGGTACGAAGCTCACCGACAGCCAGCGCGCGCACGGCCGCCGTCGCCGCCTGCGCGCCGGTGTTGCCGCCGGTGCCGACCAGCAGCGGGATGAACAGCGCCAGCTGGGCCATCTGCTCAAGCGAGGACTCGAAGTAGCCGAGCACCCCGACGGTGAAGAACGCAGCCACGATCAGCAGCAACAGCCACACCACCCGCGACCGCGCGAGCTGCACCACGCTGACCGCCATGTAGTGCCCGATCCACGGCGTCGTCGCGGACTGCCTGGCGACGTCCTCGGTGTCGGCGGCCTCGATGACCTCGAAAGCGTCGTCGATGGTGAGCACGCCGATCACGCGGTCCTCGCTGTCCACCACGATCAAGGCAAGCAGGTTGGTGTCCTGCATCAGACGCGCCGCGGCCTCGGCGTCCTCGGAGGCGCGCACGGTGGGCTTGTCGGTGCTGGCGAGGTCGGCGACCAGCGTCTCCGGCTCACCGAGCACCAGCTCGCGCAGCGTCACGAGGCCCTGGAAGCGGCGGCTGTCGTCCACGACGGGCAGTGTGTAGACGGTTTCGGCGTTCTCCCCGCGCTCGCGCACCATCCTGAGCGCCTGCTTCGCGGTCAGCCCGCCGCGCAATACGAGGACGGCCGGGCTCATGATTCGGCCGACGGTGCCGTCCTCGTAGCCGAGCAACCGGGCCGTCATCGACCGCTGCTCCTGCGAGAGCCCCGCGAGCACCCGCTGGGTGAACTTGGCTGGGGCCTCGCCGAGCAACCGCGCGCGGTCGTCCGGGTCCATCGCCTCGACCAGCTCGTAGAACGCCTGGTCGCGCAGTCCAGACAGGACTTTCTGCTGGTCGACCGGGTCCAGTTCCTCGAAGACGGCGAGTGCGTGATCCTTGTCAAGCAGCCGGAACAGCAGCACCGCCGTGATCGCCTCGCTGCGGCCGAGCTCGTCGGCGATGACGTGCGGCGGGTGGTCGTCGAGCCACTGTTTCATGCCAGAGACGTCGTTGGCGTCGACCAGGTCTTCCAATGAATCGAGACCCATCGCTCCTCCGGTGTCCAGCTCGGTTTACGGAGTCGGCGGCTCGCGGCGCGTTTGCAGATCTCCCCACCAGACTCTACGGGGTCGCACGTCGGCCGCACGGCGGTGCCTCGACCGGGGCCGTGGCGACGACGGTGCGAGCCGAAGGTGGCCTTCGGTACCGCATATGTACCCAAGGGCACCTTGGGCTCGCCAACGCGGCGCCGGTGAAACTCGCGGCCAACACGGTGAAACTCGCGCCGAATAAGGTGAGACTCGCGGGCTATTCGCTCGTGGCGAGGGCTTTGAGCTGCTTCCGGGTGCCGTTGAAGGTGTTCTGGTCGATCGGGTCGTTCGAGTACTGCCAGAACGTGTGGGAGTCCCAGCCCGCCGGGAGGTCACCGACCTCGTCCGCGTAGCGCGCCACCCACAGCGGCACCGTCTCCTCGAAGCCATGGTCGTCACCGTCGTCACCGACGCACGTGTTCCACCAGTTCGTGGACGTGTAGATGACCGGCGCGCGGCCGGTGCGCTCGCGGTAGGTGTCGTGGAAGTCGCTGATCCACGCCCGCATGGCCCGTTTGCCCTTGCCGTAGCAGGTGTCGCCGTACGGGTTGTACTCCAGGTCGAGCGCACCGGGCAACGTCTTGCCGTCCGACGACCATCCGCCGCCGCGCTCGGCGAAGTACGTCGCCTGCGCCGCGCCGGAGGATCGGTCCGGCAGCGCGAAGTGGTACGCGCCCCGGATCATGCCGACGTCGTAGGACCCGTTGTATTGCTGCGTGAAGTACGGATTGCGGTAACCGGTGCCTTCGGTGGCCTTCACGTAGGCGAACCGCTTGCCCTTGTCCCAGTAGTGCTGCCAGTCGACGTCTTTCTGCCAGCCGCTGACGTCGATGCCCTCGATGCCACGGGAGTCGTCCTGCGCCTCGTCGTCCGAGCCGTCACCTTCCCCCGAGCCGTCGTCCTGCTGCGCGGTGCCCCGCTCGTGCGCGGCGATCTGCGAACCCATCGGGTGACTGTGCCGGTGAACGTAGGCGTCGACCGCCTCCCGTGACATCCCACTCAGCGGCGCTGCACTCGCGCTCGGCGCCACCAGCAACGACGAGAGGACCACACCGACAGCGCCGAGCGCGCCGAGCATCGCCCGACACCCCGGCCGCCCTCGCGTGGCCGCCATGCGATCACCCTCCAACCGATCGGTCGAACGGCGCCCCTAGCCGTCCGACCGTCGATTGTGAACGGAGAACGCAGCCCCTGTCACCTGGCTGCGTGACCTATCGCCCGATCGTGGACAGATCACCGCCGCTGGACACCGACGTGTGCCCCGAGCGCAACCGGCCGTTCACCCCCGCTCGCACCGGGGCGCTCGGTTCTCGCCGGATCAGGCGGTCAGCGCCAGGTCAGCGCTCCCAGCGCCGGTGCTCCGGGCCACCGGCAGCGAGCGTCTTCAGCCGGGCCATGTCGCCGTTGAAGGTGTTCTGGTCGATCGGGTCGTTCGAGTACTGCCAGAACGTGTAGTAGCGCCAGCCGCCCGGCAGCTCGCCGACGGTGTCGTTGTAGCGCGCGATCCACAGCGGCGACGTCCCCGCGAAGCTGTCCGCTGTCCCGACGCACTGCTCCCACCAGTGATACGACGTGTAGATGATCGGGTAGCGCCGCGTCCGCGCCTTGTACGTGTCGGAGAAGTCCCTGATCCAGTCGGCCATCTCCGGCTGCGTCGTGCCGTAGCAGGCGTCGCCATACGGGTTGTACTCCAGGTCGACGACGCCGGGCAGCGTGATGCCGTCACCGCGCCAGTCGCCGCCGTTGTCGACGAAGTAGTTCGCCTGCTCGCCGCCGGAGGAGACGTCGGGCAGGGCGAAGTGGTACGCGCCGCGGATCATGCCGATGTTCGCCGAGCCGATGTACTGCTCGTCGTAGGTCGGGCTGACGTAGGTGACGCCCTCGGTGGCCTTCACGAACGCGAACCGCTTGCCCTTGTCCCACCAGTACTGCCAGTCGACCTGCCCCTGCCACCGGCTGACGTCGATGCCCTGCACACCGGAATCCTGTGACGGGCTGCCCGTCGCAGCGAACTGCGGGCTGCCACTCGACCCACCGTAGCTGCCACCGGACCGGGTGGTGTCGCGCTGCGGGCCGCGCCGCTTCCCCTGGTTGTTCGCGCGCCCCTCGTGGATGGCGATCTGCGACCCCATCGCGTGATCGGAGTGCTGCGTATGCGTTCCCCCGTGCCGCGCCTGCGCTTCCGCGCGGGCCTGTGGGGCATGGTCCGGCCGCCGAGTCTGCTCGCCGGTCGCGGGTGAGATCGATCCGATGGCCAGCGCCCCCAAAGCGAGGACAACGCTCGCGCCCACGATCCTTGGCGGCACACGTCGAGCGGTAGACCTCACGGGTACATCCCTCCAGCGGGCAGCGACGACCGCCCGATGCCTCAAGACGCGAAGTGCGCGTCGGTTGCCCAGAATCACTTGCGGTGATCAAGTGACGGTGGCTCACCCTATTGGGTACGGTTGTCACCACTCAAGAGGGTCGCCGAAATCACGCGGTTGACATCGTGGAAAGAACAATGTCCAGGTTGCCCGAGCACGAGAAAACCCGGCTCAGCGACCCATGCGGGCCGTCGGAGCCGGGGCGCGTGTTGATCTTCCTTGCTCCCTCGGTGACGACAATTAGCGGTCAAAAAGGACAAACATTGGTCACTCACGGGGCAAGGAAGATCAACAGTCAGTCACGTGCTGCGGCGCCAGTGCCGTGGGTGCGGGCCCTACCGCCGCCAGCGACGTCGCGCCGCGTCCTCAAGGTGCTCCACCGGCACGACCGCGGTGACGAGCCCTTCCGGGTTGATCGCCAGCGGATGCCCCGAGAGCTGCGGCAGGATCTGCCGCCCGGTCAGCGTGCGGGAGCTGGGCCACTCCGGCGGGATCATGGTCCGCCGGGTGTAGGCGGGCACCACGATCCGGCCGCGCTTGTCGTAGAAGCCGGTGAGGTTGTCCTGCTCCGGCGAGACGGCATAGACGTACAACGTCGAACGCAGCACCACCGGCGGCAGGTCGGAGACCGGCCGGTGACCCGTCCGCACCAGTTGCAGCAGCTCCTCGAGCTCGCCGTCTGGCTCGGGGAAGCCGAGCGCCTGCGGCGACGGCCGGTAGTCCTCGTTCGAGTGAAAGTCGGCGACGATCTCGCCGTCGGCGTTGACCGGATACGCCCCGACGACCGCCCAGTCCGGCACCGAGCCGGACGGATCGAAGGCCTCATCGATGACGTACAGCCAGGAGTTCGGGTTGCGCTGCGCCCTGTCGCGCATCGATTCGGTGATCGGGGGCTGGCGTCGCGGCTTCCCTGGCGTGACCTTGCCGGTGTCGTCAGATGCCATCGTGACCGCCCCCAACTGCTGGCGTGTTTCGCGGGTCGCTCATCCTATTTCCCATGTCTGGTTCCCGGCGAGCACCGAACCCCGCCGAGTTGCGGCGCGTCGTCGAGTCGATGTCGGGCTGGCTGTCCGGCGAGGGCGACGAACCGGAACGGCGAGAACTCGCCACCGCCGTCCGGTTGAGCCTGCACACCCTCGCCACGGACGCACCGGGCAACAGCGTCGAGGTCAGGGTGCCGCCGTTCGCCGCCGTCCAGTGCGTCGGTGGGCCGAGGCACACGAGAGGCACACCGTCCAATGTGGTCGAGACCGATCCGAGGACCTGGCTACGGCTAGCCGCCGGGCTGACCGACTGGGAGACAGCGGTCGCCGACGGCAGCGTCACGGCGTCCGGCACGCGATCCGACCTCTCACCTCTGCTGCCTCAACTACGTCTGCGGTAAGCGCTACGGCTTTCTGCCGACGGCGCAGATGAAGCAGTTCTGCACCGAGTTCAACGGCTTCAACCGGGGCCCGTCCGGCCACCAGTCAGCGCACAACACAAGGCCGGGCTCGATCAGCTCAAGCCCCTCGAGGAACTCCTCGCACTCTGCGCGCGTGCGGAACGTGCCCCGCCCCATCGGGCTCGCGAGGAACTGCTCCTCCATCTTGCGTGCGGTCTCGGTGTGCTCGTTCTCCGGATCGAAGAAGTGGCTGAACGCCACGTACGAACCGGAAGGCAGCGCCTTGATGTACTCCTGCATGATCTTCGCTGGCTCGTCGCGCGGGCCGTCGAAAAGCTGGAAGGTGCCGACCTGCAGGAAGATCAGCGGGTCGTCGAGGTTGATGTGCTTGCGCACGACGTCGTTCTCGAGGATCCCCTGCGGCTTGAAGATGTCAGCCGCCGCGAAGTGCGTCCTGTCGTTCTCCTCGAGCAACGCGCGCCCGTGCGCGAGGACAACCGGGTCGTTGTCGATGTAGACGACCCGCGCCTCCGGGTTGATCCGCTGCGCCACCTGATGCACGTTTTCCGATGTGGGCAGCCCGGAACCGCAGTCGAGGAACTGGCTGATTCCGGTCTGGCTCGCGAGGAACCGCACCGCCCTGACGAGAAACGTGCGGTTCTCGGTGGCCATGTCCTGCGCTTCTGGCACCTTGCCCCGGACCATTTTGAGCACCTGGCGGTCGACCTCGAAGTTGTCCTTGCCGCCAAGGAAGGCGTCGTATACCCGGGCGACACTCACCCGAGTCGGGTCCACGCCGGCGGGGACGGAACAATCCGGGGCTGCGTTTGCCATCGACTACCTCGTAGACGTATCCAAGTAACGCGGGTCACACGTAGCCTAGAGGTCCGACGATCATCACGTGAACGCGGGACTCCAGCTTGACGCGGGCAGCCCGCCTTGTACGCTGAGTGACTGGTCGGGGGCGGCCTGAGATGCCAGGAGCGAGAGGCGAACATGACACTCCAGTCGGGTAGGGGTGGCGCAGACCAGAGCAGTGGGACACCGACCGCGCGCCGCATGGTGCTCGGCGCGCAGCTGCGGCGGCTGCGGGAAGAGGCGGGGATCTCCCGCGCCGACGCAGGATTCCACATCAGGGGCTCCGAGTCCAAGATCAGCCGGATGGAGCTTGGCCGCGTCGGGTTCAAAGGCCGCGACATCGCGGACCTGCTGACGCTCTACGGGCTCTCCGACGAGCAGGCGCGCGCCGAGTACCTGCAGATGGTGGAGGACTCCAACACGCCCGGCTGGTGGTACCGCTACCACGATCTGCTGCCCGCGTGGTTCACCAACTACGTCGGCCTCGAAGAGTCGGCATCGCGTATCCAGACGTTCGAGATTCAGTTCGTGCCCGGCCTGCTGCAGACCGAGGACTACGCCCGCGCCATCGCGACCAAAGGCAGGCCGGAGTTCGCCACCGACGCGACCGATCGCCGTGTCGCGCTGCGCATGCGGCGGCAGAAGATCCTCACGCGACCGGACGCACCCCGGCTGTGGGCGTTCATCGACGAGGCCGTGCTGCACCGTCGCGTCGGAGGGCCGGCCGTGTTCAAGGCACAGCTCGACGCGCTTATCGAGTGGATGAAGATGCCGCACATCGCGGTCCAGGTGCTGCCGTACAGCCGCAGCAACCACGGCGCGGAGGGCGCGTTCAGCGTGCTGCGGTTCGCCGAGCCCGAGCTGCCGGACATCGCCTACGTCGAGCACCTGACCGGTGCGGTGTATCTCGACAAGCAGGACGACCTCGAGCCGTACGCGCGTGTCATCGACCAGCTCGCGGTCGACGCGGAGGCGCCGGAGCAGTCCCGCGCCATGATCGAAAAGCGCCGAAACGAGATTTAAGCCACTGTTCACCGGGGCGTCATGATTTATCGCCCGTTCGGATGATCAGCCCGGGAAGAGCGCATGTCAGCGGCATGCTCCGCTGATCGTCGACCACCCCCGGTTCCCCTGCCGCACCAAGCGTTGTCACCCAAACGTGGCTGTGGACAAGGGCACAGGCACGCTGTGCACCTCCCGTGAACACGTTTCATGCACATGCATTTGCGCCTGCCGGTACACGTGCTAGATTGCGCCGCACAGCCGGATGCACGTGCAGATGCATCCTTTTAAGTCGGGAGGTAAGGGAATGATGGCCAACACCATCGCCAACGGTATGCCCGCAACGGACGTGACTGACGTCGCCTGGCGCAAGAGTTCCCGCAGCGGCGCGCTCGGTAACTGCGTCGAGGTGGCCCGGCTTGCCACCGGGGAGATCGCAGTGCGCAACTCTCGCTTCCCGCACGGTCCCGCGCTGGTCTACACCAAGGCGGAGATCGAGGCATTCGTCGCCGGCGCCAAAGACGGCGAGTTCGATGACCTCGCGAGCTGACACAGGGGTCACCGTGGTCAGCACAGCGGACCTGCTGCGTCAGCTCGTCACCCGCGGCTTCCGGTTCGTGCACCCCACCGACGACGACGGCGAGATCGCCGCCGTCGTCGGTGTCCGGGTGCACTGCGGCGTCATCGACGTCGTGAAGCTGCACGACGAGGACGACGTCCACGCGATGCGCATGCCGGGTGACGAGACGGACGTCCTCGCCCCGCGCAGGGTCTTGTGGCAGACAAGCGGATACGTCAGCATCGTGCTCGGCGCGATGCTCGCGCTGCCGGACGACTACTCGGCGCCGTCGCGCAGGGGGGAGAACAGCGGCTGCTGGGTGCCGGTGCGCCCTGGGTCCGCGAAGTGGCTCGCCGTCGTCTGAGCGGTTTGCTGTTGACTCCCGGCGAGCCGCCTTCGGAGTGGGCAGTGCCACTCCAGGTCGTCCGTTACGGGCGGGTTAAGCGGCTACACTGGGAATGGCCGTCCCCCCGTCCTCGCAGGAGCTATTGGTGGCATCGCACGGCGCCAACAACACCGGCGACCTAGCCGTCGATCACAGCACCGACCCCGAGCCCCGCGAAGAGTGCGGGGTTTTCGGGGCTTGGGCGCCCGGAGAAGAAGTCGCGAAGCTCGCCTACTACGGGCTGTACGCGCTGCAACACCGTGGCCAGGAGGCCGCTGGCATCTCCGTCTCCGACGGCTCGCAGATCGTCGTCTTCAAGGACCTCGGACTGGTCAGCCAGGTCTTCGACGAGCAGATCCTCACCGCCCTCGAGGGCTACATCGCCGTCGGCCACTGCCGCTACTCCACCACCGGCGGCGGCACCTGGGAGAACGCGCAGCCGACGTTCCGCAACACGGCGGCGGGCAGCGGCATCGCGCTCGGCCACAACGGCAACCTGGTGAACACCGCCGAGCTCGCCGACAAGGCGGCGGAATTCGGCGTCATCGGCAACGGCGACGACGTGCCCGGCCGTGCCGCCAAGCGCGCGACAACCGACTCCGACGTGATGACGGCGCTGCTGGCCGGCGCCGCCGCAGACAAGGGCGTCGAGGCAGCGGCGATGGAACTGCTGCCCACGTTCAAGGGCGCGTTCTGCCTGGTCTTCGCCGACGAGAACACGCTGTACGCCGCCCGCGACCCGCAGGGCGTCCGGCCGCTGGTGCTTGGCAGGTTGGAGCGCGGCTGGGTCGTCGCGAGTGAGACGGCGGCGCTGGACATCGTCGGCGCGTCGTTCGTGCGCGAGGTCGAGCCGGGCGAGCTGCTTGCGATCGACGCCGACGGGCTGCGGTCGTCCCGGTTCGCCGCGCCGGAGCCGAAGGGCTGCGTGTTCGAGTACGTCTACCTCGCGCGGCCGGACACCACCATCGCCGGTCGCAGCGTGCACGCCACTCGCGTCGAGATCGGCCGCAGGCTGGCGCAGGAGCATCCTGCCGATGGCGACCTTGTCATTCCGGTGCCGGAGTCGGGCACCCCCGCCGCGATCGGCTACGCGCAGTCGTCCGGGATTCCGTACGGCTCTGGGCTTGTGAAGAACGCCTACGTCGGCAGGACGTTCATCCAGCCGTCGCAGACCATCCGGCAGCTCGGCATCCGGCTCAAGCTGAACCCGCTGCGCGACGTGATTCGCGGCAAGCGGCTGGTCGTCGTCGACGACTCCATCGTGCGCGGCAACACCCAGCGCGCGCTGGTGCGGATGCTGCGCGAGGCCGGTGCGCTGGAAGTCCACGTGCGGATCGCGTCGCCGCCGGTGCGTTGGCCGTGCTTCTACGGCATCGACTTCGCCTCGCGCGCCGAGCTGGTCGCCAACGGCCTCGACATGGAAGGCATCCGCCGCTCGATCGGCGCGGACTCGCTCGGATACGTGTCGCTCGACGGGTTGATCGCGGCCTCCGAGCAGCCCGCGTCGCGGCTGTGCGCGGCATGCTTCGATGGTGAGTACCCGATTCCGTTACCTGACGACGAGCTGATCGGCAAACACGTGTTGGAAAGTTTGCAGCCAGCACGGCAACCTGACGAGCCATCGGCGACGTCTTCACTCTCGGTACCGCAGGCAGGCTATGGTGCCGAGGACGCTGTCAAGCGTCCGTAGAACTTTCACAGCATCAGGATGGAGTGCACTGTGCCCTCTGTGCCGCCCCCTGCGCAGTCGGAGCCCCCTGCACAGCCGGAACCCCAGACAGGGGCGACCTATGCCGACGCCGGCGTCGACATCGAGGCTGGCGACGCGGCGGTCGAGCTGCTCAAGCCGCACGCGAAGCGGGCGAGCAGGCCGGAGGTGCTTGGCGGCGTCGGCGGCTTCGCGGGGCTGTTCTCGCTGAAGCCGGACCGCTGGAGGGAGCCGGTGCTCGCGTCGTCCACCGACGGGGTCGGCACCAAGCTCGCCGTCGCGCAGGCAATGGACACCCACGACACCATCGGCATCGATCTGGTGGCGATGGTGGTGGACGACCTGGTCGTGACCGGCGCGGAGCCGCTGTTCCTGCAGGACTACATCGCCATCGGCAAGGTCAAGCCGGAGCAGGTGGCGGACATCGTCGCCGGGATCGCGGAGGGCTGCGTGCAGGCTGGCTGCGCGTTGCTCGGCGGCGAGACGGCGGAGCACCGGGGCCTGATGGGCGACGACGACTACGACGTCTCCGCGACCGGCGTCGGCGTCGTCGAGGCGTCCGATGTGCTTGGCCCGGAGCGCGTACGGCCGGGCGACGTCGTGATCGCGATGGGCTCGACCGGCCTGCACTCCAACGGCTACTCGCTGGCGAGGAAGGTGCTGCTCTCCGACGCGCGGATGCCGCT
The DNA here is from genome assembly GCA_009377475.1 of Actinophytocola sp. Lineage (GTDB taxonomy): Bacteria > Actinomycetota > Actinomycetes > Mycobacteriales > Pseudonocardiaceae > Haloechinothrix_A. The sequence continues at coordinate 65,563 of WHTY01000008.1, read as the reverse complement.
TGACGGGCACGTGGAGGAGTTCGGCCGCACGCTCGGCGATGAACTGCTGGAACCGACGCGGATCTACGCGCGGGACTGCCTCGCGCTGACCGCCGAGACGCACGCGCGGACGTTCGCGCACATCACCGGCGGCGGGCTGGCGGCCAACCTGGAGCGGGTGATACCGCGCGGGCTGGTCGCGAACCTGGAGCGATCGAGCTGGACGCCGCAGCCGATCTTCCGCATGATCGCGCAGCGCGGCAAGGTGACGCGAGCCGAGATGGAGAAGACGTTCAACATGGGCGTCGGGATGGTGGCCGTCATCGCGCCGGAGGACGCGGACCGCGCGCTGGCCGTGCTGACCGCGCGGCACGTGCCAGCGTGGGTGCTCGGCGACGTCCGGCCAGCCGACGACCCGGAGGGCGCTCGCGCGCTGCTGCACGGCGACCACCCTCGGTTCTGACGGTGTAGTCATGGATGTACGCGACGACGTCGTCGTGAACGCGCGGATCACCATTCCCGTCGGTGAGCTGCGGGAGCGGTTCTCGCGCTCGTCCGGGCCCGGCGGGCAGGGCGTGAACACGACGGACTCGCGCGTGGAGCTGTCGTTCGACGTCGCGCGGTCGGCGTCTGTGCCGGAGTCGTTGCGGCAGCGGATGCTGGACCGCCTTGGCTCGCGGCTGGTCGACGGCGTGGTGACCGTGGTGGCGAGCGAGCACCGGGCGCAGTTGGCGAACCGGGAGGCGGCGCGGGAGCGCCTGGCGGCGTTGTTGGCGGAGGCCGCCGCGCCGCCGCCGCGCAAACGCAAGCCCACGAAGCCGAGCAAGGGCGCGAAGGAACGACGACTCGCGGCGAAGAAGCAGCGCGGCCGGATCAAGCGCGACCGCAGAGGCGGCTTCGACGGGGATTAAGCGGCGCACAGGTCGCACGCACGATGCCACTCGACCGCGCGCCGCCCGAGTGGATCTTGAGGCGTTGCGGTGACACGTACCGCCAGAATGCCGCAAGATCGTCGTCGTTCAGGGATCAACAGTGCGGGCGATGCCACGCACGTGTGGATCTTGAGACATTTTGGTCGTTGGAGCGACCGAAACGCATCAAGATCCACTTGGGTTAGGTGCCCAACGTGCGCGGGCTGGGAGGGCGCTGTGCGCCCCGGCACGGCGAGTGCGCCCGTGCCGGCACGCCCTGTGGTAGTCGTCAGTGGTAGTCGTAGAAGCCGCGTCCGGTCTTCTTGCCGAGCAGGCCAGCGTCCACCATCCGCAGCAGCAGCGGCGGGGCGGAGTACAGCGGCTCCTTGAACTCCTCGTACATCGACTCGGTGATCGACTTGATGGTGTCGAGGCCGATCAGGTCGGACAGCCGCAGCGGACCCATCGGGTGCGCGGTGCCGAGCTCCATGCCCCGGTCGATGTCCTCGGCGGAGGCGAAGCCGGACTCGAACATCCGGATCGCCGAAAGCAGGTACGGCACGAGCAGGGCGTTGACGATGAAGCCAGCCCTGTCCTGCGAGCGGATGACGGTCTTGCTCAGCGTGTCGGTGACGTAGGCGCGGGAGCGCTCGACGGTGTCCTCACCGGTCAGCAGCGAGGGCACCAGCTCGACGAGCGGCAGCACCGGCACCGGGTTGAAGAAGTGCACCCCGACGACCTGGGTGGGCCGGTTGGTCGCCATGCCCAGCTTCATGATCGGGATGGACGACGTGTTGGAGGCGAGGATGGCGTCCTCGCGCTCGACGACCTTGTCGAGGGTGCGGAAGACGTCGAGCTTGGCATGCTCGTTCTCGACGACAGCCTCGATGACGACGTCGCGGTCGGCGAAGTCGTCCAGCGTCGATGTGAAGGTCAGCCTGCCGATCGCCGCATCGGCGTCGGCCTCGGTCAGTTTGCCGCTGCGGACCGCGCGATGCAGCGACTTCTCGATGCGCGCCTTGCCCGCGTCGAGGGCGGGCTGCGACACCTCGCTCACCGTGACGTCGAGGCCCGCCTTGGCATTGACCTCCGCGATGCCGGAGCCCATGAGCCCGGCCCCGATTACACCGACACGCTTGATCTGATCGGACACCGTCATCTCTCACTCCGTTTCGCGGGCACGACGAAAGCGCGAGGGAAGGCCAGGCGGCCACCCCTCGCGCCTGTCGTGCACTCAGCGGCGGTACTCGTCGCCGTATTCGTCGTACGGGTCGGAGTACCAGTCCTCGTCCTGGCCCTTGTCAGGCGATTTGCCTGCCAGTTCGCGCTGCAAGGCTTCAAGGTCTGTGGGGGGAGTGCTGTACTTGAGCTCCCGGGCCACCTTCGCCTGCTTGGCCTTCGCTCGGCCGCGCCCCATGGCTCGACCCCCTCACACAGGGGCGGGGCAGCCGGGGGAACGGCAGCCCCGCATCGACTCGACAACTATTTCCTGCCCTCTACCGTACCGTGTCACACCCTGCGGTCGCGACGCGGTATGGCGTGGAAGGCACCACACATCGCGAAATTGCCACCTTTGGCCTCCCGGGGGAGCAGACTGGCCACACTCCGTGTCACGATTCGTCTGTGCCCCGCCCGTTCAATGCCTACCTCCGTGTCTACGAGCCGCTGTCCGCCTTCGGCGGCCCGCCGGACGAACGGCTGGTCGCGGCGGTCGAACAGGCGACGATGACGCGCGCGGACGCGATCGCGCACGAAGAGCACATGTGGCTCAAATCACAGCTCGCCAAACCGCCTCGGCTGCTCCCCGCCGAGCTCGCGGACGGCAAGTCGGCGCCGAGCGGCCTGACCGACGTCCTGGTGCTGCGGCCGGAGGACGTGCCAGCCACCGAAGGCGTCACGGTCGGCCCCGGCCCGCTGGTGTGCCCGCTCGAACTTCGCCCGCGCTCGGCGGCGGCGCTGACGTCGTTCCTCGACGACTCCCACCCCGCGCTCCGGGCAGCGGTGCTTGACGCGAACGAGATCAACCTCGAAGGGGCCCGCGCCAGGACGGCGGCGGCGCTCGGGCAGGTGCACTCCGCCGCGCTACACGTGCTGTCGGTCACCTGGACCATCCCGCTGCCATGGTTCACGCTGGTCGACCCCGAAGAGCGCAGGCTCACCCTCGGCACCGGCATGGACGATCCGGAACGCGAGCTGTCCTGGCGGGTGGCGATGCCCGACGCGCGCCGCAGGGTCGCCAAGGCGCGCGACCTCGCCGAGAGCGTGCTCGGGGACCAGGGCCCGACGAAGGTGCTCGTCGACACCGACCGCTGGCTCGCCGCGTTCGACGCGCAGTCGGCGGTCGAGCTGGACTACGGCGGACTGGTGCAGCTCATCGCCGACCCGCTGCTCGAGTCGGACAGCTCCGCCGAGGAGGTCCACAGCATCCTTGACGCGCTGGAGTCCGGCGACGTCGAGGAGCTGACCGACCTGTTCACCGGGCTGCGCGACTACTGGAGCGAGCTGGCCGCCCGCGAGCGCTTCAACTAGCCGGTCAGCCGTCTCGTTCCGCGGCGAGCAAGTCGTCAACCGACGCCGCGCCGTGCGCGTAACGCCCTGCGATCTCGGAGTTCAGCGTGTCAACGACGGCCTGCACCTCGCGCCGTCTGCCAGACACCGACCGCTCCTCATCGGCGAACGTCGTCAGGCTGCGCTCCAGCGCCTCGTCCGACAGCGACGCGACGTCGGACAAGCCCGCGTCGGAGATCAACGCCTCTGTGAGCCGCCTGCGCTCCCCGACCCGGGACGGCTCAAGCGACTGATGCCTGCCTGCCGAGCCCACCGCGTCGTCGGCAAGGATCTCGGCCAACTGCTTCACGACGTCGCCCGACCCGCCAGTGCTGCGCCTGCGCTGTTCCGCGCGCACGATGTCGATCCGCGCGTGCAGCAGCCGCCGCAGATACGACAGGTCCGTCTCCTCCTGCGCCGCCTCGTCGCGCCGCGCCCGCAGCTCGGGCAGGGTCAGGCGCTCGAGGTCACGGACGTAGTCAGCGGCGAGCACCCGATCGATGCGGCGCCTGCCGCCGGGGCGGACTTCAATCACGCCGACATCGTGCTCCAGGTAGTCGCGGATGCCAAGCACCCGGCCGCATTATCACGCGGATGGCGGTGTCGATCACGTGACATCGAGCACTCACCCACGCAGGCGATTCACCGCTGCTCTACCCGGCGCAGGGCCTTCCTCCGGCATGGAGTCCGGATCGATAGCCACCTGCGCCATCCGGTCGTCCTGACCAGCGAACAGTTCGGCGTCGGCTGGCACAGACCGCTTGATGAGCGCCAGCGCGATCGGACCAAGCTCGTGGTGCTGCACCACGGTGCCGACTCGCCCGACGGTGCGGTCCTTGTGCAGCACCGGATCACCCGTCTCGGGGTAGATCTCCTGTGACCCGTCGATGTGCAGCAACAGCATGTTGCGCGGCGGCCTACCGACGTTGAAGACCTTCGACACGGTCTCCTGGCCCCGGTAGCAGCCCTTGGCGACGTGCGCGGCGCTGCCGATCCAGCCGACCTCGTGCGGGATGGTGCGCTCGTCGGTGTCCACGCCCCTGCGCGGGCGCATCGACTCCACCCGCAGCGCGTCGTGCGCCCACATGCCCGCTTCCCGCGCGCCCGCCGCGACCAGCCGCTCCCACCACGTCATCAGCTCGCCGCGCGGCACGAACAGCTCGATCCCGCCTGGCGCGGGGCACGGCGTCCTGCGCGCGACGATCCCGGACCCCGTCGTGACGGCGAACCGCTCGGAGTCGATGTCGATGTCCAGTTCCAGCTCGTCGAGCACGGTGTCGGCGTGCGGGCCGAGCAGCGTCAGCTCCGCCCAGTCGTCGGTGACGTCGGCGACCGTGACCTGGGACCAGAACCGCATCGCGTCCAGGTACTCCACCAACGACTGGGTACCGCCCTTGGGCAACGCGCTGGTGATCTCCGCGCCGGTGTCGGTGTCCAGCAGCACGGTGGGCTCGCCGTCCAACGTCGTGTGCGCGAGGACGAGGTGCGACTCCACCCTGCCGTGGCTGTCCAGGATCAGCGCCTCGGTGCCGCGTCCTTCCGCCAGCTCCGTGACGTGCTGCGAGATGACGAGGTGCAGCCAGGACAACCGGTCGCTACCGGTGACGGCCACGACCTGGCGGTGCGATCTGTCGATGATCGCCGCCGAGCGGACCGCCGCGCGTTGTTCGGCGAACGGATCGCCGAAGTGCCATGGCACGCCTGCTTCTGGGTGTCCTTCTGGCGCGGCGACAGCGCCCGGCCGCCCGAGCACAGGAGACTGCACGTTAGCTCCTCGCTATTGGTTCCCCGGTTCTAGCTACCCTGACTATTATGCGCGTTCTGGTATTCCTCGATGGATCCGTCGAGGATCCTGATTCACCCCAGGTCCGGGTGGACGACCTTGGTCTGCAGCGCGGCGACGGTGTGTTCGAAACAATCTTGGTACGGGACGGCCACCCCCGCGAGCTGCGACCCCACCTCGACCGGCTGCGCCGTTCTGCCGCGATGCTCGACCTTCCCAGGCAGGACGTCAACCAGTGGCAGCGCACCGTGGACGAGGTGCTGGCCCGCTGGCCACGCGACCGGGAGATGGTGCTCAAGCTGGTCTGCACCCGTGGCTCGGACCCCGAGGGCGAGCCGCTGCCGTTCGCGCTGGGCATGGACGTGGACGCGAAGATCGTCCGCGCGCGTGAGGCCGGTATCGCGGCGGTGACGCTTGACCGGGGCATCGACGAGGGGCTTGCCGAGCGCGCGCCGTGGCTGCTGCTCGGCGCGAAGTCGTTGTCGTACGCGGTGAACATGGCCGCGATCCGGGAGGCGAACCGGCGCGGCGCGGACGACGCGATCTTCCTCGCCACGAACGGCACCGTGCTGGAAGGGCCGACGTCGACAGTGGTGATCGCGCGGGACGACACGCTCTACACGCCGCCGCCGACCATCGGCATCCTGCCTGGGACATCGCAGGCAGCGCTGTTCCGGGCCGCGCAGCGCGCCGGGTGGCACGCGAAGGTCGAGCCGCTGCGAGTGGAGGATCTGCGCGCGGCGGACGGGGTGTTCCTGACGTCGTCCATCCGCGAGATCACGCGGGTGCACAGCCTGGACGGCGAGCGGCTGCCCGACTCGCGCGAGCTGCACGCACGACTCGTCGCGGCGTACGAGGCCGAGTACCGTCGCTGATCATGGGACTCCGTGAGTCGTTCGAGCGCGGCCTCGCCAAGCAGCTCGGCCATCCGACGGGACGTCGTGGCGCGCTCACCGGCATGCTGCTGAACCACCGCAACGCGCAGCTCATCGCCAACGCGATCGACGCGCTGGAGCTGACGCCGGGGTCGGTCGCGATGGACATCGGGTTCGGCGGCGGCACGGGGCTCGGGGCGCTCCTTGAGCGGGTGGGGCCGTCCGGGGCGGTGCACGGCGTCGACGTCAGCGAGGCGATGCTGGCGCGGGCGCGGCGCAGGTACGCGCGGGAGATCGACGCGGGGCGGCTGGCGCTGCACCAGACGTCGATGTCGCAGCTGCCCGTTGACGACGCCTCGGTTGACGGCGCGATCACGGTGAACACCATCTACTTCGTTGACGACCTGCAGCGGGCGTTCGCCGAGGTCGCCGGGGTGCTCGTGCAGGGCGGGCGGTTCGTGATCGGGATGGCCGACCCGGACGCCATGGCCTCGATGCCGGTGACCCGGCACGGCTTCACGGTGCGCCCGACCGACGACGTCATCGCGGCGCTGCGGGCCGCGCACATCGACCTGGTGGAACACCGCAGGTCAGGGACGGGCCAGCGGGCGCAGCACCTGCTGGTGGCGACGCCAGCGGCGTGAGCGTGATGGTTACGGCCGTCGGCAGTGGTAGAGGACGTCGACCGGGTCGTCCGGCACGTCGCTGACCGAGACGACCTCGAACCCCGCATCGGTGAGCAGTTGCCGCGCCAGCTCCTCACCCCACACCGTGCCGAGCCCCGCGCCGCCGAGCGCCAGCGAGACGGTCATGCAGTGCAGCGTGCTGACGCCGTAGAGCAACGGCGCCACCGGGTTCCCGACGTTGTTCTCCAGGTGGCTCGACGCCTTGATGTCGAGCATGGCGAAGATCCCGCCCGGCGACAGCGCGTCGTGCACGGCGCGCAGCACGCCCTCCGGGTCGGCCTGGTCGTGGATGGCGTCGAACGCGAACACCGCGTCGAAGCGCGCGTCGGCCGGAAGCTTCGCGACGTCGCAGACCTCGAAGGTCACGTTCGTCAGCCCGGCGTCGGCCGCCTCAGCGCGTGCCCGCTCGATGGCGTCGGTCGCAATGTCGTAGCCGACGAACGTCGACGCCGGGAACGCCGTGGCGAGCACGGTGAGCGCGTGCCCTGTGCCGCAGCCGATGTCGGCGGCGCGGATGCCAGAGCGCAGCCGGTCCGGCAGGTCACCGGCGAGCGGCAGGATGCCGTCGACGAGCTGGCCGTCGAACACGCCCCGGCTCATGCTGTCCATGACGTCGGTGAAGCCGGGCCGGAACTTCTCGTACGGCACGCCGCCGCCCTCGCGGAACGCCGTCACGACCTCGTCGATGTGGTTGGCGAGGTGGCCGACGATCAGGCTCACCGGCGCGACGTTGGTCGACCCGCCGCCCGTGAGACAGACCGCGTGCTCCGGGGGCAGTGTGTAGGTGCGGGTCAGCGGGTCGTAGGTGGTGATGTCCGCCGTGGTGATCGCGCCGAGCCATTCCCGGACGTAGCGCTCGGTCAGTCCGGCGCGGTCGGCCAGCTCCGCGCTCGTCGCCGGCCCGGCGGCCGCGGCGTCGAACAGGCCGGTGCGGTGCCCGATGTCGATCATCAGCGTCACCATGCCGCTGGTGTACTCGCCGAACAGGCGCTCCGCGAACGCCTCGGCGGCGGCTTCGTCAATGGTGGTCACGGCTTCGGTTGTTCTGCTCGACCCTGCAAGCAGGTCTTCGGTGGTGGTCATGGTGCTGCCCTCCTTTGTCCTGCGCTTGACGCTAGGAGGAGGGCAGCGGCGCGACATCGGACAAAGCGTGCAACCGCACAGCGGGCGATGGGGCGGATTACCCACTCCGGCGCGCGAGGCCGCGCTCGAAGGCGTAGGCGGCAACGGCCGTGCGGGACGGCAGCCCGAGCTTGGTGAAGATGTTGGACAGGTGCCGCGCCACGGTCTTCTCGCTGAGCACCAGTTCGGCGGCGACCTCGCGGTTGGTCTTGCCGTGCGCGACCAGCGCCAGCACCTCGACCTCCCGCGCGGACAGCCCGTCGGGGAGGTCGGGCGCCGTGGGTGGTGGCGCGCCGAGGCGGGCCATGGTGGCCTCGGCGGCGTCGCGTTCCCGCGCGCTCGCATCGACGTCGTCCAGCGCGGCGTAGGCGTCCGCGAGCAGCAGGCGGACCCGCGCGCACTCGTACGGCGCGTCCAGGCGCAGCCAGCTCGTGCACGCCTGGCGCAGCACCAGCAGCGCGTCGGCCGGATGTCCCTCGGCGAGCAGCACCGCGCCCCGCGCGTGCAGGGCCATCGCCCGCAGCCCGGGGCTCGGGTAGCGGCGCGCGAGGTCGTCCAGCTCGTCGGCGGCCTTGCGTGCGGCGCCGGGTTCGCCAGCGGCGAGGTCGATCTCCACGGCGGCGAAACACAGCGGGGCGCGGGCGAGCGGAGCGCCGGTGGCCGCGAGGGCGGCGCGGATGGACCGGGCGGCGACGTCGGCGCGGCCCTGCGCCAGCCGCAGCAGCGACATCCCCGGCTGCGGGTCGCGGCCGAGCGCGTGGGCGCGCACGTACGCGCGATCGGCGTCGTCGAACTCCCCGCGCAGCCGCAGCGAGTCGCCGACGACGTAGTGCGCGTCCGCCGTCGTCGGCACGGTCAGGTCGGCCAGGTCGTCGCAGACCCGCCGCGCCTCGGACTCCGAACGGGTCCAGTCGCCGCGCGTCTGCATCAGCTGCGCCCGGTGCACCCGGCAGATGCCGGAGAACACGACGGCGGCTGGCATCGCGCCGCACCACTCTTCCAGCGACTCCGTCCAGGACCGCATCCGCCGCAGGTCGACTAGCTCGTGGCAGATGCCGATGACGTTGCAGTAGATGTTGCCGGTCCAGCCGGGCGGCAGCTCGTCGGTGAGCACGACCGCCATGGCCTCGTCCAGCAGCGCCAGCCCTGCCGCGACGTCGCCGACCGTGATCAGCGCGCGGGCCTCCGCCACGGTCGCCATCGCCGCGAGGCAGACGTCGTCGTACTGGCGTGCCGTGGTGCGGATGTCGCGGGCGGTGGCAGCGACCTGTGCTGGGGTCTCGTCGGCCATGTCGACGTCGAGGAAGAAGCGCAGGTAGGCGTGCTCGACGCAGTCGGTGTCGTCGGTGAGCAGCCGCCGCGCCGCGGCGAGCCAAGCCCCGCCGAGCGCTTCCTCGGCGCGCATGAACCGCAGGAACGCCAGCTCCATCGCGCCCATCGCGGCCGGTCGGGTGCGGCCATCTGCGAGGTGGGCGTGGTAGGCGCGCTCGGTGACGGCCAGCGTCTCGTCGATCCTGCCGAGCCACCACGCCGCGTCGCCGAACTTGCTGAGGTCGTCCGCGCCGTCGGGACCCGCCGCCGCGAACAGCTCGCGCGCCAACGGCCAGTCGCGGCGCGCGTACGCCGCGCGCGCCTGGTCGAGCTTTTCGGACATCGCGGACCATCCCGGCAGAGGTGCTCTCTGTGAGTATGCACCCCTGAGGGCGTGATCAGCCCGCAGTCATCCCGCTATGCGCTTGAGCTGCGCCGAGGTGTGTGGCTGCAACGGCTGGCCGACCATGGCGCGCTCCTCGACGTAGCCGAGGTCGCCGTCGGCGATGATGCCGTACAGCCGCTTCGCGCCGGTGACGTCCTTGGCGCTGGTGGAGCGCACGACGGCGTCGGTGGACAGCTCCCAGGACGACTGCGTTCGGGGCTTGCCGTAGAAGACTTCGAGCACGCCGGTGTTGTGGGCGAGCAACAGCTCGATGGTGTCGTCCTGCTGCGGCCGCCACCAGCCGACCTCGCGCGCGGCCTGCCGGACGACGTTGCCGTCGTCGTCGAGCAGCCAGGACTTGGCCTCGTGGAACAGGAACGGCCTGCCGTCGTGCGCGATGGTGAGCTGCTGCGCGTAGCGGCGCGGGCCGTCGATCGTGGGGTAGTCGACCTGGCCCTCGCCGCGCCAGACGCCGACGAGCGGCAGCAGCGCGAGGCAGGCGTCGTTCAACTCGGCACCGTCGCGCAGGTTGGCGGTGTCGCCAGGGATCGGCAGCTCAGGCAGGTCGGGCGACGGCCGGATGTTGCGGTCCCTGGTGTGCTCGGCGCGCTGCACGGCGGCCTCGACCGCTTCGTTGCCGCTGTCCGTCATCAGCCCTGGTCTGCGTAAAGCCGGTAGACGACGTAGCCCGCGAACCAGGTCGTGGCCACGATGGCCAGGACAAGCAAGGTCGTAAACAGAATCTCCACGGCTGGTCACTCTAACCCACCCACGACGCCGCCACCGGGAGGAGGCATCACACTGGGAGCCATGCCACTCGCACTGGTCACCGGAGCCTCTCGCGGTATTGGCGCCGCCGTCGCGCGCGCCCTGGCCCCCACCCACCGGCTGCTGCTCGGCGGCAGGGACGCCAACGTCCTTCGCGTGTTGGCTGATGAGCTGCCCGACGCGCAGCCGCTCGTCGCCGAGCTGACCGACCCGGACGCGGTCGCGTCGGCCGTCGCGGGTCTTGATGCGCTCGACGTCCTGGTCCACTCCGCTGGCGTCGCGCCGCTCGGCCGGATCGAGGACCCTGATCGCGCGGACTGGCAGCGGAACTTCGACGTCAACGTGCTCGCGGTCGTCGAGCTGACCCGGCTGCTGCTGCCCGCCCTGCGCGCGACGTCCGGCCACGTCGTGCTGATCAACTCCGGCGCGGGCTACAACGCGCGGCCCGGGTGGGCGCCGTACGCGGCGAGCAAGTTCGCGCTGCGAGCGTTCGGCGACGCGCTGCGCGCCGAGGAGCCGTCGCTGCGGGTGACGTCGGTGCACCCTGGCCGCACGGACACGCCCATGCAGGAACGCATCGTCGCTGGCGAGGGCCGCGAGTACCGGGGGTCGGACTTCCTGCGGCCGGAGTCGGTCGCGCAGGCGGTGCTCGGCGCGGTGACGGCAGGCGACGACGCGCACGTGACCGAGGTGAGCATCCGGCCCCGCTGAGCCGGCGGCGCGGGGCCGGGCGGGTGGCGGCCCCCACTGCCCCTCAGTAGCCGAAGTCCTGGGTCCAGAGCCAGCCGTTGGTGTCGAGGCCGACACCGATGGTGTTCAGGTCGCAGTTGAGGATGTTGGCGCGGTGGCCGTCGGAGTTCATCCAGCCGTCCATGACGTCTTCCGCGGCGCGGTAGCCCTTGGCGATGTTCTCCGCGCCAGGGCGGGCGTACCCCTCGTTCTCGATCCGCTCGGCGAACCCGACGCCTTCCGGGGTGTCGTGCGAGAAGTAGTCCCGCTGCGCCATGTCGGTGCTGTGCTTGCTCGCCGCCTGCTCGATGCGCTCGTCCACCGTTACCGCCCCGCACCCGTGGTCCGCACGGACGTCGTTGACCAACGCGACCACGCGGTCGGTCAACGTGGGCCGGGGCTCCGGGCTCTCGGACGTCGTCACCTCGGGGGTGACGGTGAGCTGCCGGGTGCGCTGGGTAGTCCGCGTCGTGGGCGGCGCGGACGACGTCGTCCGGGGCGTCGTCGTGGTGGGCTTTGGCTTCGAGGTGCGCTTCGGCTTCGACGACGTCGAGGCGGGGCGCTGCGGGCGCTCCTGGGTCTCGGACGTCGTCATGGGCGCGGGGTCGGGGGACGCGCCAGCGCCGAGCGCGCTCGCGCCGCCGTTGCCAGGGACGTCGGCGCTCGCGATCTCCGCCGACAGCGACGTGAGCGCCGCGCCGAAGTCCGTCGGGCTGGTCACGACCGTGTAGCCACCAGCCGCCACGCCGCCCAGGACGATGCCAAGAAGGGCAGCTCGCACCCGGGGTCGACGCGCACGGTAGTAGGTCACGGGCAGGTAACGTACCACTAATGGGTGTTAGCGCCACCCCTTCGCGCAGATTTTTTACTCCGCGTGATCGTCGCAGCTCAGAAGCGCACTTTTTCGCCCGCCGAACGGACTATCCGCTGTGCCTCCGCCCGGTCCACCTTGGTCGGCTCAGCGGCGGACACCACCTGCTCGCCCGCCACCCAGACGTCGCGCACCCGCCGCGAGCCGGCGCCCCACACGAGGTTCGCCAGCAACTGCTCGTCGGGGACGTCGATGCCGCCCGCGAACGTCGGGTCGTCCAGGTCGACGTGCACCAGGTCGGCCCACCGGCCCGGTTCCAGCACGCCGATGTCGTCCCTGTCGAGCGCCGCCGCGCCGCAGCGGGTCGCCATCAGCAGCGCCTCCTCTGCGGACAGCGCCGTCGAGTCGTGCGTGGACAGCCGCGCCAGCATCGCGGCGAGCTGCACCTCGTGCCAGAGGTCGAGGTCGTCGTTGCTGGCGGGGCCGTCGGTGCCGAGGCCGACGTCGATGCCAGCCGCGCGCAGGTCGGTCAGGCGCGCGATGCCGGACGCCAGCTTGGCGTTGGAGCCGGGGCAGTGCGCGATCCCGACGCCGCGCCGCGCGAACAGCGCGATGTCCTCGTCGGACATGTGCACGCAGTGCGCGGCGAGCACCCTCCCGTCGAGCATCCCGACGGCGTCAAGCAGCTTCGGCACCGAGCCGTGTCCCTCGCGCTGGTGGACGTCCTCGTCGCGCGCCTCGGCGACGTGCACCTGCACCAGCGCGCCGCGTTCGGCCGCCGAATCCGCGACGTGTCGCAGCGCCTCCTCCGGCAGCATGTACGCCGAGTGCGGGCCATAGCCGATCTCGATTCGGTCGGCCGGTCCGAACCGCAGGCCTTCGGCGTCGATCCAGCGGTCCACCTCGGCGATCATGGTGCGCCAGTCCATGCCGGGCAGGTCGATGATCGGGCAGCCGATGACCGCCCGCGCACCGGTGGCCAGCACGGCGTCGGCGACCCGGTCGCCCTGGAAGTACATCTCCGCGCTGGTTGTGACGCCGTGGCGCAGCATCTCGACCGAGCCGAGCACCATGCCCGCGCGGATCTCGTCCGGTCCCATGCGCGCCTCGGCGGGCCAGATCACCTCGCGCAGCCAGCGCAGCAGCGGCAGGTCGCCGCCCATGCCACGCAGCACGGTCATCGGACTGTGCGCGTGGGCGTTGATCAGGCCCGGTAGCAGAATGCCGTTCAGTTCGGTGACCGTCACGCCGTTCAGCGCGGGCGCGTTCGCGCGCGGCCCCGCGTAGCTGATCCGTCCCGCCGCATCGACGTCCACCGCGGCGTCGCGCACCACGGGGCAGTCGTCGTCACGGTCACAGGGCAACAACGCGGGAGCATGCAAACGAAACGGCATGGTCTGATCCTGCCAGAAATCGCTATCGCCGCTCGTAGATCAGGTCGCGCGACGCCCTGCCCTCCCGCTCGGCGCGGGACTCGAACTTGGTGACCGGCCGCCAGGCCGGCCTCGGCGCCCAGCCGCCCGGCTCGTCGGCGTAGACGTTGCGCAGCAGCGACTCGCCGTCGCACACCTCGCGCACCTGCTCGGCGTAGTGCGCCCAGTCGGTCGCGACGTGCAGCGTCCCGCCGCCGCGCAGCCGGGACGCCACCAGCCGCACGAACTCCGGCTGGATCAACCTGCGCTTGTGGTGGCGCTTCTTCGGCCACGGGTCCGGGTAGAAGATCCGCACGACGTCAAGCGACTCCGGCGCGATGTGCTCGCCGAGCAGCACGACGGCGTCGCCGTGCAGCAGCCGCAGGTTCTCGATGCCCAGCTTCTCGGCGCGCAGCATGAGCTGGCCGAGCCCGGCGTCGTAAACCTCGGTGGCGATGTAGTTGACGTCGGGTTCGCGCTTGGCGAGCTCCGACGTCGTCTCGCCCATGCCGGAGCCGATCTCCAGCACGACGGGCGCCTTGCGGCCGAACCACGCGTCGACGTCGAGTGTGCCGTCGAGGTCGGACACCGCCTTGCCGAGCGTCGGCCAGTGCTCGCGCCACGCGCGCTGCTGCCCGACGGTCATCCGCCCGCCGCGCTTGACGTAGCTGACCACGCTGCGCGGGTGTGCCACGTTGGTAGGTCGTTCCTGGCCGCTCACCAGCACGACCTTACCCAGCGGCCGAACCACGCAAGGCGGGCGCTACCTCAGCGAATGGCCTCGATCTCACCCAGCCGGGACCGTAGCCCCGCCAGTCCGGCGATCGCGATCGGCTCCGGCGTCGCACCGGAGTGCGCGGGCAGGACGTCGATCCAGCCGTTGTGCCGGTCGGTGTTGAGCACCGTGGTCGGCACGGTGTACCCGGACGGCCCACGCTCGGACGGCATGAACTCCCAGTACCCGGACTCGCCGTCCGCCGCCCACGGCACGAACTCCCAGCCGGGCCGGGGCAGCAGCAACTGCGCGATCCGGTCCTCGACGCGGAACGCCGCCGTGCGGGATTCGATGTCCTCCCGAGCGAGCGCACGCAGCCACCACGGGGCTGGCACGTCCGGCCGGGGAGCGTCGGTGCCGCACGCCTCGCGGTACAGCGCGAGCACGTGGGGTTCCGGCGCGCGGTGGATGTAGGCCTTGCGGATCTCGGCGGGCCGGGTGCCCTCCGTCGCGGCGTGGGGCAGTTCCAATGCCTGCGACCATTGCAGGCCAGCGGTGGGTTCCACGCGCAACCGGCTGCGTTGCTCTGGCGGCGCGCTATCGGCGGCAGCGGAATCCTCAGCAGTGTCCTGATCGCTGCTCTGCGTTGTTCTAATCGCCGTCATGGTCACCTCCAAGGCGTCTCAATGACGACACATGCCCATTTTCGCTGCTCAGCGACCTAATGTCGGCCGTTCGTGAGAGTTCTCACAAGCTCGAACCTTAACGTGTCACAGCCATGATCGCCCGCCGAACACCGTGCAGGGGTCTCCTCTCGCCGTATCGCACGCCATGCACGAATCGTTACCGGCTCGACACGGCGAGAATCCGGGTCGCCCCCGAATGCGACCCGGACTCTCTATCCCCGAACCTGTCGTGCGCACCCCGAAGGCGCACGACAGGGTGCTCTCAGGCGTCCCGCCTGCGGGTGATGACGATCGCGACGGCGAGCAGCACGGCGGCGACACCGGCGAAGTACGCCAGCGCCCAGCCGGGGCTCAGCGTCGACGTCGACAGCGGCGGACCGTCCGCGACGCCGCCCGCGGCGCCACCGCTGAGGAACTTCTCGGCGACGTTGAACGACAGCCACTTGTGGATGTCCTCGCCGACCCTGGGGATGAGCGGAACCAGCGACTCGACGACCATCCCGTAGATCAGCAGCAGCGAGATCGCGCCCGCGCTGTGCCGGACCATCGCGCCGACGGCGACGCCCATGGCGGCGGTGAGCGCGTAGACGACGCCGACGCCTGCGACCTGCCGCCAGTCAGCGGCGCTGTTGAGCGCGATGTCGGCGGACGACGGCGCGAGCAGCGTCGACACCCCGAGCGCGCCGAACGCGGCGAGCTCCCCGATCACCAGCGCCACCAGCGCGACGACGCCCGTCTTGGCGAGCAGCACCGCTGGCCGGTTGGGCACCGCGAGGAACGTCGACTTGATGGTGCCGAAGCGGTACTCGGTGGTGATCGACAGCGCCGCGAGCACCATGATCACCGCGAGCCCGAAGCTGTAGCCGAACTGGGACGTCCGGACGGTGACCGGGAAGTCGCTCGGCGCGGTGCCGGTGATCAGCGCGGCGAAGCCGATGACGATGGCCAGCGCGACGGCGGCACACCACCACGGCGAGCGGGTCGTGAACAGCTTGATGCGTTCAACTGCGAGCAGAGTCATGTCGTGTCAGCTTTCCGGTGTCCAGGGCAGTGCTTGTCAGGTGCTTGTCAGGTGCTTGTCACTGAGTGGCGTACTCGACGGCGTCGCCGGTGAGGCTCATGAACGCCTGCTCGAGCGAGCCAAGCTGCGGGCTCAGCTCGTGCAGCACGATGCTGTGCTTGGCAGCCAGCTCGCCGACGCTTTCGCTGTCCATTCCGGACACGACGATGCCGTCGTCCTCATCGCGCACTGTCCCGCCCTCGCCCGCGATGACGTCCTTGAGCAGCGCCAACTGCGGCGAGCGGACCCGCACCGCCTGCTCGGTGGCGCGAGCGACGAAGTCTGCCGTGCTGCGCTGCGCGACGAGCTCGCCCTTGCCGATGACGACCAACTCGTTCGCGGTCAGCGACATCTCGGAGAGCAGGTGGCTCGAGACGAACACGGTGCGGCCCTCGTCCGCGAGCCGGTGCATGAACTTGCGCATCCAGAGGATGCCTTCCGGGTCGAGCCCGTTCACCGGCTCGTCGAACATCAGGATCTCGGGGTCGCCGAGCAGCGCGCCCGCGATGCCGAGCCGCTGCGACATGCCGAGCGAGTAGCCGCCTGCGCGCTTGTTCGCGACGCTGGTCAGGCCGACGATGTCGAGGACCTCGTCCACCCGGCGCTTGGGGATGCCGTTGGCCTTGGCGAGCCAGGTCAGGTGCGAGCGGGCGGACCGGTTCGGGTGCACCCACCTGGCCTCTAGCAGCGCGCCGACAGTGCGCAACGGCTGCTTCAGCTCGTGGTAGTGCTTGCCCTTGACCGTCGCGGTGCCCCTGGTCGGCTTGTCCAGACCGAGGATCATGCGCATCGTCGTCGACTTGCCCGCGCCGTTGGGCCCGAGGAAGCCGGTCACCGTGCCCGGTCGCACCTGGAACGACAGGTCGTTGACGGCGAGGGTGTCGCCGTAGCGCTTGGTGAGGCCCTTCGCCTCGATCATGAAGTCTCCCTTGTCCGGCCTGTGGTGCTTGTGGTGCGGTCCTGCCGCCATGCTCTGGCAGTCACGGGTCATCGCGCGTCATCCCTGGGGTCTATTTCTCGCAGCTACCTACGTCGTAGCCTGCCCGCCCCAGCCCCGGTTCGATATCAGTGAAGACCCTGACCCGCCCCCGATTTCCGCGAGTCGCACCGTATTCGGCGCGAGTCTCACCTTGTTTGGCGCGAGTTGCACCCGGTGTTGGCCGCGCTGGCGTCCGCCCGCTACACGCCCGGCCGCGCCAGACCGGTCTCGTACGCCAGCACGACGGCCTGCACCCGGTCGCGCAGGTCGAGCTTCGCCAGGATCCGGCCGACGTGCGTCTTCACCGTGGCCTCGGACAGAAACAGCTTCCCGGCGATCTCGGTGTTGGACAGCCCGCGCGCCACCAGCGCAAGCACCTCGCGCTCCCGCTCGGTCAGCGCGTCGAGCACCCCCGCGTCGTGCGGCGCACCGGCGGAGTCGACGAACCGGTCAAGCAGCCGCCGCGTGATGCTCGGCGAGACGACGGCGTCGCCGCTGGCCACCGACCGGATCGCGAACACCAGCTCGTCCGGCGGCGTGTCCTTGAGCAGGAACCCGCTTGCCCCGTCCCGCAGCGCGGAGTAGACGTACTCGTCCAGGTCGAACGTCGTCATCACCAGCACGCGCGCGGTACCGGCCGCGATGATCCGCCGGGTGGCCTCGACGCCGTCCAGCACCGGCATGCGGACGTCCATCAGCACGACGTCCGGCCGGTGTTCCTCGGCGAGCCGCACCGCCGCCTCGCCGTCACCCGCCTCGGCGATGACGTTGATGTCGGACTGCGCGCCGAGGACCATCCGGAAGCCGACGCGCATGAGCTCCTGGTCGTCGACAAGCACAACCCGGATCACTGGCGTCCCCGTTCATCGCGTCCCGCTCACGGCACGGCGTGGCGGCCCTGGTGCGGGATGACAGCGTGCACGCGCCAGCCGCCACCCGGTGCGGGCCCGACACTCAGCCTGCCACCGAACACCGACGCCCGCTCGCGCATTCCGATCAGACCATTTCCACCGGCGTCCGGACCAGCGTCCGCGGCGAGCACCGGATGCGCCTTGCCAGCGCCGTCGTCGACGACGTCCACCTCGATGGCGTCGTCCCGCAGCGCCACCGTCACCGTCGCGGCGGCACCCTGTCCCGCGTGCTTCAGCGTATTCGTCAACGCCTCCTGCACGATGCGGAACACGCCGAGGGCGACGCCGGTCGAGACGTCGGTGAAGTCGCCGTCCAGGTCGAGCCGCACCGGCATGCCCGCCGCGCGCATCCGCTCCGCCAACTCCGGCAACGCGGCGATCTCCGGCTGCGGTGCAAGTGGCTGTTCTGCGACGTCACCGGACCCACGCAGGACGTCGAGCAGCCCGCGCAGCTCGTCGAGCGCACCCCTGCCGGTATCGGCGATGGTGCGCAAGGCGCCACGCGCGGTCTCCGGGTCGCGCTCGATGGCGTACATCGCGCCGTCGGCCTGCACCACGATCACGCTCACCGCGTGCGCAATGACGTCATGCAGCTCTCGCGCGATCCGACCGCGCTCCTCGGCGACGGCGATCTGGGTGGCCTGGCCGCGTTCGGTCTCCAGCAGGTGCAGCCGCGCCTCCATCTCCGCCCGGTACGCCCGCCGCGCGCCGACGAACTCACCGAGGACCCAGCAGAAGCCAAGCGCACCGCCGGTGAAGCCGAGCGCGATCAGCCATTCCGCGCGGTCGATCTGGATCAGGATCTGCACCGTAGACGCGACGACCATCACCGCGAAGTAGATGGCCGTCTGCCGCCGGTTGACGTAGACGATCAGCGTGTAGACGGCGATGCACGCGGTGGCGATGGCGGCCATGCCCAGCTCGTACGCCGCGTGCACGGTGCCGATGACCAGCACAAGGTAGGCGAACCAGATCGGGTGCTTGCGGCGGATGACCAGCGGCGCGACCGTCGCGAGGACGATCACGGCGAGCACGGCGGTCGGCGCGGACGGTCCGGCACGCTGCTCGCCATCGACGCCGAGCAGCAGCAGGTCGAACGCGGCAATCAGCACGGCCATCGCGCTGTCCCCGACCATCGGATGCGCGTGCAACCACAGGCTCAACCGACGCATGCGCCTCACACTATGTTGACGACGTCACCCGCGCGTCCGTCTCAGGTAGCACCCTGGGGTGAACCTCAGGCGGACCCGTGTCGTGGCACGATGCGGCATAGCGACCCGCGCCGGGCCGAGCAGGAAGGGGATGGGGGAGTGACCGCTGTGACGGAGCAGGGCGCGCTCGCCGGTCCACTGTCGACGTCCGTCGCGAACCTCTGCCGCAGGCTGCAACCGCAGGTCGGACCGGCGACGGCGGCCGGGTTCACCGAGGTGCTGCGCCGGTTGGGCGCGCCGTTGCAGGTCGCGGTGGCCGGGCGGATCAAGTCCGGCAAGTCCACGCTCGTCAATGCCCTGATCGGACGTCGAGTGGCGCCGACGGACGTCGGCGAGTGCACCCGCCTTGTCACCCGATTCCAGTACGGCACGGTGGACCGCGTCGAGGTCGTGCTCATCGACGGCAGCACCACGGTGTTGCCGTTCGACGCCGACGGCATGATCCCCGCGTCGCTCGGCATGGATCTTGCCACCGTCTCGCACATCGAGGCGTACCTGACCAGCGCCGTCCTCAAGGACATGACGGTCATCGACACCCCTGGCCTCGGCTCCCTCGACGCCGCGTCGGTGGCGCGCACCGAGGGCGTGCTCGACCCCACGTCGCGGGACGCCGTCGCCGGGGCGGAGGCGGTGCTGTACGTGGTCACGCAGAGCGTGCGAGCGGACGACCAGCAGGCGCTCGCGGCGTTCACGGCGGCGACCGCGAGCCGCGAGGCCGGGCCGGTCAACGCCATCGCCGTGCTGAACAAGGCCGACACCATCGCGCCAGAGTCGGTGAGCGGCGCGGACGCCGACGTCTGGCACGCGGCGTCGTTGCTGGCCGAGGCGCAGGCGGCGACGCTCAAGCCGAGGGTGGCCGACGTCCTCCCCGTCATCGGCCTGCTCGCCGAGTCGGCGGAGACCGGCGCGTTCACCTCGGCGGACGCCGACGCGTTGCGTGCACTGTCCGAACTGGACGACGCGACGCTCGAGACGATCCTGCTCTCCGCCGACATCTTCACGACTTGGGAGTGCGACGTGCCAGCGGGGACACGGACGCGGCTGCTCGACCGGCTCGACCTGTACGGCGTCCGATGCGGCATCGACGCCGTCCGGGTGGAACCGGACATCGCGGCGGGCGAGCTGCGCCGCAGGATCAGGGACGCGTCCGGACTTGAAGCCGTCCGGGCGCGACTGAACACGGTGTTCGCGGCGCGGGCGGACGGCATCAAGGCGGCGGCCGCGCTGGCGTCGATCACCGCGCTCGCCCACACCGCGCCCGACCCCGCCGAACGCGGCAAGGTGCACGACGCGATCGAGGTGTTGCTCGCCAAGCCTGAGGCGCACCAACTCCGCGTGCTGGAGGCGTTGACGCTGCTCACGTCGGGTGCGGTCGACCTGCCGGACGACCTCACCGAGGAGGTCCTACGAGTGGGCAGCAACGCCGACGTCACCGCGCAGCTCGGCATGCCGGACGCCGAGCGGGAGCAGCTCACCGCGCACGCGCTGGAGCGGGCGGGCTGGTGGCGATCGTTCGCCTCGTTCGGGGCGACTCCTGCGCAAAGCCGGGTCGCGCACGTCGTCCACCGGGCATACTTCCTGATCTGGCAGCAACTGCGCGAGCAATAGACGAGAGTGGTGGCAGTGACAGCGTGGTTCAACCGCCAAGACGATCCGATCGGGGCCAACCCAGATGACGTCCCGACCGGCGAGATCGCGGCGCACCTCATCGCGGCGGCCGACGCCGAGAGCAACCCGGAGGTCCAGCGGTTACGGGACGAACGCGCCGCGTTGATCCAGCTCTGCCTGTACGCGCTGGACCGCGCGCGCAGCTGCGGCGTCGCGGTGCGGATCGAAGAGGGCCTTGCCGACGTCGGCGTCACCGCGCTCCGGCCGGACGGCGAGCCGTTCGACCCGGCACGGCACGAGGCGGGCGGCACGGTATCCACATCGGACACGACGCTGGCGAACACCGTGGCGGAGACCGAGGTCGTCGGGTTCGCCGACGGCGACACGTTGCTCCGCGCGCCGGTCGTGACCGTCTACACCGCGCAGGACACGCTATGACGTCGGCGTTCTTCCCGCAGCCGATGGACACGGTCAAGAAGGGCTGCGACTCGCTCCTCACGTCGTTGGCCGACATCGACGCCGACGCGGCCGACTGGGTGCGCGCGACCCGCGAGCGGCAGCAGGGCGCACCGGCCGTCGTCGTCGTTGGCGAGACCAAGCGCGGCAAAAGCTCGCTGGTCAACGCGATGCTCGCCACCCCTGGACTGTCCCCTGTGGACGCCGACGTCGCGACGGCGACGTACCTGCGCTTCGTCAACGGCGACTCACCCAGTGCGCAGGCGTGCTATCCGGGGCAGCGGCCACCCGTCCCGTTCGAGCTGGCCGAACTGCCCAGGTGGGCCTCGGCGAGCGGCGAACTGCCGGAGGGCCAACTGCCGCCGCGCTACGTCGAGATCACCCACCCATGCCCGCTGCTGGCGCGCGTGTCGGTTGTGGACACTCCGGGCGTCGGCGGTCTCGACTCCATGCACGGCGAGCTGGCGATCGAGGCGGCGGCGTCGGCCACCGCGCTGCTCTTCGTCGTGGACGCCGCTGCGCCGTTCACCGCGAGCGAGCTGACCTTCTTGCGCACGATGAGCGACAAGGTCGAGACCGTCCTGTTCGCGCTGTCCAAAACGGACGCCTTCAAGGGTTGGCGGCAGCTGCTCGACGCGAACGCCGCGCTGCTCGCCGAGCACGCGCCCCGCTTCGCCGACGCGAAGTTCCTGCCGGTGTCGGCGCGGATGTTCGAGATGGCGGGCAACGCGCCAACGGACGACGCCGCCGCGATGCTGCGGGAACGCTCCGGCGTGATCGCGTTGCAGACCGCCGTGCAGGAGGCCGTCATCGGGCGTGCGGACACGCTGCGCGAGGCGAACACGCTGCGCACGCTGGTCACGGCGTTCGAGGAGCAGACGACGCGCCTGGCCGCGGAACGCCGGGCGCTCCAGGCGGGCGAGGCGGAGGGCGACGCGCTGCGCCAACGACGTGACGCGCTCCAGGCGCAGCGGAAGTCGTCCACGCGGGGCTGGCAGCTCACGCTGCGCAGCGAGATCCAGCGCGCGCGGATCGACTGTGCCCACGAGGTCGCGCGGCAGATGCGCGACGTCCAGTCGTGGTTCCGGCAGCGCATCGACAGCGCGGACGCCCGCGTGCTCGACGCGCTGCCGCGGGAGGTGGACGCCGCGCTGCAACTGGTGTGCTCGCGGCTGAACGGCCTGCTCGACCAGCGGCTCAACGGGGCGACGAACAACGCGCTTGCCGACCTCTTCCGCGAGGACGAGCTGCGGGTGATCCGGGCGCAGTTCGCGCGGGGCGGCAGCCAGCCGGTCGTGCTGCGGCCGCCGGAAAAGCGCCCGGCGACCGCCGAGGACAAGCTCATGGTCGGCATGGGCACCTACATGGGCATCGGTGCCAGCGGGACCGGGCTGAGTCTGGCCACCGGCGGCGCGTTGACACTGGCGACGGCGGGTCTCGTCGCCGTCCCGGTGCTAGCCGTGGGACTCGGCGCTGGCTGGTGGATCGGCCGGACGCGGCGGCACGCGGCGAACAAGCAGCACGTGAAGACGTGGCTGACCGACGCCATCGCCGATGCGCGCTCGGCCGTGGACCAGCTCGTATCCGAGCAGATCATCGAGGCGGAGCACCAGTTGTCGCTGGCGCTGGACGAGGCGCTGACCAGGCGCATCGAGGCGATCGATGCGGAGATCGCCGACGTCGACCGGACGTTGAAGCTCAGCGCGGCGGAGAAGTCGAAGCAGCTTGGCGTCGTTGGCGCGCGACTCAAGGCGACGGAGACCGGCCTGGACACCGCGCGGACATTGCTCGACTCACTGCCTTAACCCGCTCAGCGCGAGATTACGCCCGATTTGTCGCTTTCTCGTGGCGCTCGGCGGTTGGAGGCGGACCCTGCGGCGTGTCGTGTCGTTGTGCCGGGAACCCGCTGCCCCTACGGTGAGTCTTAGCCCCGACAGTGCCGCCACGACGCCACGACGTGCGGCGGCTGGCGCAGTGAGCCCGGTCGGGCGAGCGACATGAGGGGATATCGAGGAATGTACGTGGACGAGTCCGGCGGCAGCGACGAGCCGGTGACCAGCGAGGACGTGACGGTCACCGTCGAAGGGCAGGAGTACGACGTCGAGAAGAACCTCGACATCGACGGCGACGGGCGCGTCGATGGCGCGGTCGTCCACAACGACGACGGCACGAAGAGCGCCTACGTCGACGAGGACGCCGACGGCAATGCGGACATCTACCTCGAAGCGGACGAACACGGCAACACCGTCGCGGCGGCGCGGTTCGACGAGCAGTCCGGCGAGTGGGTCGCGGCCGACCCGCAGGACGGCACAACGGCGACCTCGGGACCGACGGACACCCAAACGAGCGAAGACAGCGGCTCGGACCGGACGATCACGGCGGACATGCCGCAGGGCGAGCTAGACGTCGGCCCCGCGACGATCGACACCAACGAGGACGGCGTGAACGACACCGCCGTCACAAGGGACGACGCGGGCAATACCTACTACTTCACCGACGCCAACCGCGACGGCGAAGCGGACTACGCGCTCGTCGTGGAAAGCGACGGCACCACGGCCGCGCTGAAACACACCGGCGACGGCCGGTGGGAGCGCGTCGACCCCGACGTCACCCAGACCAGCAGCGCCAGCGGCGGCGACACGAGCGATGGCATCGGCGGCGACGTCGGCAACGCGGCCACCGACGCCGGCAACGACACCGTGAGCGGGATCACAACGAACGTGCAGGGTGTGGCCAAAATCGACCCGCACACCGGGCAGTGGATGAGCCCAAACTGAGGCCGACCTCCGCCTGCGCCGAAGATTTTCCTGACCCGACCTAACGGACATAGCGCGCGCCGCCTGGTCGCCGCGGTTTCCCCGGCACGCCGAAACTGGCCCCGGTTACTACTCCAAACGTGATCGACAAGGGAAAACTGAATCGATTCCCTTATCGTTCTTGTGAGAGAACCGACAGGACAGACCTCGGTTACCTGCCGTTCCCCCGGCTACTCTCAGGAGACCCCCACAACGAGCACGCCGACGAAGCGGCGCTAAGCATTTGTCCGCTTCCCGGTGCGCGAAGCCATTCGGTCGCCGGCAACGAAGCCCGCACGCCGATCACTAGCCCCGCGTGGTCCCGTGTGGGCTCACCGTGTCGGAGTCAGGAGATTTACGAGATGACTGCTGTAGCCATCCCCGGACTGGACAACGCACCTACGACGCATAGCCGCGTGCTCGAATGGGTGCGTGAGGTCGCCGAGTTGACGACCCCGGACCGCGTGGAATGGATCGACGGGTCGGACGCCGAATCGGAGCGGATCAACCAGAAGCTCGTCGAGGCGGGCACCTTCGTGCCGCTCAAGTCGAAGCCGAACTCCTACTGGGCGGCGTCCGACCCGAGCGACGTCGCGCGGGTCGAGGAGCGCACCTTCATCTGCTCGCAGCGGGAGGAGGACGCGGGGCCGACCAACAACTGGATGCACCCCGACGAGATGAAGGCGATCATGACCGAGCTCTACCGGGGCTCGATGCGGGGTCGCACCATGTACGTCATCCCGTTCTGCATGGGGCCGCTCGGCGACGACAACCCGAAGCTCGGTGTCGAGATCACCGACTCCGAGTACGTCGTCGCCTCGATGCGGGTGATGACCCGGATGGGCAAGAAGGCGCTGGACAAGTTCGTCAAGGACGACGGCACCGAGCGCGAGTTCGTGCCAGCGCTGCACTCGCTCGGCGCGCCGCTCGAGCCAGGCCAGGAGGACGTCCCGTGGCCGTGCAACGACACGAAGTACATCACCCACTTCCCCGACGAGCGCACGATCTGGAGCTACGGCTCCGGCTACGGCGGCAACGCGCTGCTCGGCAAGAAGTGCTACTCGCTGCGTATCGCCTCGGTGATCGGCCGCGACGAGGGCTGGCTTGCCGAGCACATGCTGATCCTCAAACTGATCTCGCCGGAGGACAAGGTCTACTACATCGCGGCCGCGTTCCCGAGCGCCTGCGGTAAGACCAACCTCGCGATGCTGCGGCCAACCATTCCTGGCTGGCGGGTCGAGACGCTTGGCGACGACATCGCGTGGATGCGCTTCGGCGAGGACGGCAGGATCTACGCCGTCAACCCGGAGGCCGGCTTCTTCGGCGTCGCGCCAGGCACGAACTACAAGACCAACCCGCACGCGATGGAGACCATCAACAAGGGCAACTCGGTCTTCACCAACGTCGCGCTCACCGACGACGGCGACGTCTGGTGGGAGGAGATGGAGAACCAGCCTTCGCACGCGACGTCGTGGAAGAAGGAGGACTGGACGCCGGACTCCGACGAGAAGGCCGCGCACCCGAACTCGCGGTACTGCACGCCGATGTCGCAGTGCCCGATCCTCGCGCCGGAGTGGGACGACCCGAACGGCGTTCCGATCTCGGCGATCCTGTTCGGTGGCCGTCGCGCCAACACGATTCCGCTGGTCACGGAGTCGCGCGACTGGCAGCACGGCACCTTCATGGGCGCCACGCTGTCCTCGGAGAAGACCGCAGCCGCCGCGGGCAAGGTCGGCGAGGTGCGGCGCGACCCGATGGCGATGCTGCCGTTCATCGGCTACAACGCCGGTGACTACTTCCAGCACTGGATCGACACCGGCAAGCGCGCCGACGCCAACAAGCTGCCGAAGATCTTCTACGTGAACTGGTTCCGCAGGGGCGACGACCGCCGCATCCTGTGGCCAGGCTTCGGCGAGAACTCGCGCGTGCTGAAGTGGATCATCGAGCGGATCGAGGGCAAGGCCGCCGCGACCGAGACCCCGATCGGCTGGGTGCCCACCGCCGACCAGATCGACCTGAACGGCATCGAGGACACCCCGATGGCGGACATCGAGGCAGCGCTCAAGGTCGACCCGGAGGAGTGGCGGCAGGAGATCCCGCTGATCGAGGAGTGGTTCGAAAAGATCGGCGACAAGCTCCCGACGTCGTTGCGAGACGAGTTGGAGGCGCTGAAGCTGCGGCTCGGCTGAGGTAGAGCTCGCTAGCCGCCGCTCGGAATTCGCTGCACAAGTTCTGGCGGCGGGACCGAGCCGAAGGTGCCCTTGGGTACATATATCGTGCCCAAGGGCACCTTCGGCTCCAGCCCAGGATCCGGCATAACGGATCATTCGTGCAATAAGTTCCGGCGACGGCTAGCTGGCGCGTGCGGCGGTGCGTCCCCGCGCGCTGTCGGCGGTGTCCAACGTGGCCCCGGTGTCGGTCAAGCGGCCGACACACGGTGAGGACCAAAGTCCCGAAGCCGTCCTCTTCTCTTTCGCACTTCTTGTCCGCTTTACCGCTATCTGTCACCATCGAACTCCAGTAAGCAATCCATGAGCTTTGCTCATTTTTGGCTGGGGTATAGATGGCTGTACGGACCCGAGCGCTCGCGATCGCGGTGCTCGCGCTGATCATTGCCGCCCTTGGAACCTCGACTGGCACCGGCTCTGGCGCCGGGCACGCCGAGGCACAGGGCAGGCCGAACGTCGTTCTCGTCATGGTGGACGACGCCCGCGTTGACGACATCCGCTACATGCGCAACGTCAAGCGGCTCATCAAGCGGCCGGGGGCGGTGTTCCCGCGCGCGTCGGTGTCGTACCCGCTGTGCTGCCCGACGCGCGCCTCAGTGCTGACCGGTCAGTACGCCCACAACCACGGTGTACAGCACCACGAGTATCCGGCAGGCTCCTACCGGAAATGGGTCGAGTCAGGCGCGAATGAGTCGACGTTGCCGGTGTGGCTGAGCGAGTCGGGGTACCACACGGTGATGGTGGGGAAGTTCCTCAACGGCTACGAGAGCTTCTCTCGGCAGCGGTACGGCATAAGGAACGCGCCGCAGGATCCCGGGTGGTCGTCCTGGAAGGCGACCGTGTCGACGTACGACTACCGGGACCTCGCGATCCGGCACCGCCCCGGCAGGTTCCGGGCGTACACGGGCCGCTACGGCACGCACGTGCTGAACGACATCGCCGTCAACGTGACCCACAGGCAGGCGTCGAACCCGAAGCCGTTCTTCATGTGGCTGTCCTACGTCGCGCCCCACCACGGCGGCCCCGACCAGCCGGACGACCCGAAACGGCTGGCGACGCCGAACGTCGCCGACCGGGACCGCAACACCTTCCGCCACCTGGGCAACGTGAAGTCGCCCGCGTTCAACGAGCCGTTCGTACGCGACAAGCCGTCGCACATCCGGTCGCTGCCCCGGTTCGGCCCGAAGCGGGCGAAGGCGATCAAGGAGACCCGGCAGCAGCGAGTGGAGTCGTTGCAGGCCGTCGACCGTGGCGTTGGCCGTCTCATCCAGGCGCTGCGGCGCACGGGGCAACTCCAGAACACGGTCATCATCTTCACCTCGGACAACGGATACTCACTCGGCGAGCATCGCCGTCCGTCGGGCAAGACGCTGCCGTACAGCGAGGCCATGAACACGCCGCTGTACATCCGAGGCCCCGGCATCCCCGCCGACCGACGTGTGACGCAACGGGTGTCGATGAGCATCGACATGGCGCCCACCGTGCTCGACCTCGCCGAGACCACCGCGCCGTACGAACCGGACGGCATCAGCCTCTACGACCTGATCCGCAACCCCGGCCCTCGGGAGCGCGACCTGGTGTACGAGGCGTGGCAAGCCGACGGCTCGCGGCTGTACTCGGCGATTCGGGACTCGCGTTACCTGTACGTGGAGTACCCGGGCACCGGCGAGTCGGAGCTGTACGACATGCACGAGGATCCCCATCAGCTCCGCTCCCGGCACTACGACCCCGACCTCACGTCGAAACGGATCGAGCTCGACGCCAAGCTCGCGGTGATGCGGCACTGCCGGGGGCGGGCCTGCCAGTAGGGCGGGTCCGCCGGACGTGACGTTCCCACACCTTTTCCGTCCCAATGGCCAGTTACCCCCAGGTTGTGGATAACTCTGTGCACAACCTGTGGACCCACTGCTCCATTAGGTGGACGGACAGTGGACGCGCGTCGCGGTGCCGAGCTGTGACCGCACCGCGACCGCAGTGATGCAACGGAAGCGGAGCGTGGTTCGTCTAAGCGGTGACGGCGGTCACACCGCGCGTCGGCCTAAGGAGGTGACCCGCCATGATGGCTGGCTTCGCGATGCTGATACTCGCCCTCGGTGCGCTGGTCATGGTGCTCTGCACGGGCTTCGGCGACGACGAGGAACACGGCGACGTTACGGACCAGCGCCGCGACGACGTCCGGCCGCCGGACGTCCTGCCGCCGGGCACCCTGCCGTCGGGCGGCTACGCGCCCGGCGTGTGGTCACCGGAAGGAGACGCCTCGCTCCGGCGGTTGCGCGGGCGTGGTTTCCGGCTCAGGTAGCGGCCTGCCGGGGCAGAGCGAGTCCGACGGCACCTTGTCGTCCACAAGGTAGGCGTTCACCACGTGGTCCACACAGCCGTTGTCCCCGGCGTAGATGCCGTGGTCACCCTCGTTGGTCACGGTGATCATCCGCGAACCGGCGAAGTTCTCGTGCGCCCGCCGTGCGCCTTCCAGCGGCGCCGCTGGGTCGTGCGTCGACTGCACCATCAGCACCGGCGGCACACCATCGCCGGTCGGGGTCGGCAGGTCGATCGGGTCGTTGTCCCAGAAGACGCACGGCTGGATCAGCCATCCCCACCCGAGCAGGGGATATTGCTTGCCGAGGTGGTCCGACTGCTCGACGACGCTGCGCCGGTCCCCGCGCCAGTCGGTCTCGTTGCACGGGATGGTCCAGAAGCTGGCGTCGAAGGCGTCGTCGTACTCGCCCCCGTACTCGCCACTGGGCGCACCCGCGCTGCCGTCGATGCCGACCGCGAGTGGCAGCGGGCCGCCGTTGTTCTCCCGTAGCCGCAACCGCCGCAGCGTGTCGAGCGCCTCCTGGCGGCGCTGTCCACGCGCACGGTCCATCGCCAGATCGCGCACCGCGCGCAGGTACTCACCCAGTCCGGGGAAGGCGAGCTTGTTGTACATCGCGCCCGCGATCTGGAGGTCGAACTGGTTCGGCCCGATCGACCTGCCGTCCAGCTTGACCGGCTCGTCCTCCAGCGCGTTGCGGACCTTCTCGGAGCGGATGCGGGCGGTCTGGCTGGTGCGGCCGAACCCGTAGACGTCGTCGTGCCGGGCGAGCCACGGCAGGAAGTCGGCGCGCCAACGGCGCTCGAAGCCGAGCGGCTGCCAGTCGAAAGCGGCCTGCCAGTTGGTGGTGAACTCGATGTTGGAGTCGAGCACCATCTTGTCCACCCGATTGGGGAACGCCGTCGCGTACTGCGCGCCGAGCCAGGTGCCCGCCGAGTAACCGATCCAGCTGATCTTCTTGCGGTGCAACAGTTCGCGCAGCAGGTCGATGTCGCGGACGGTCTGGTAGGTGTTGACGAACCGGCCGAGCTTGCCGGACTTCTGCTGGCACGCGTCCGCCGCTGCCTCGGTGGTGTCCAGGATCCGGTCGAGGTTTTCCGGGCTGCGGTCTCGCGGGTCGAGCGCGTCGACGTCGCTGGTCGCGCCGCCGCAGGTGATGTTGCTGCTCTCGCCGGTGCCGCGCGGGTCGAAGCCGATGATGTCGTAGTTCGCGCGCACGCGTTGTTGCTTGCGGAATCGCACCGGGAACAGCCTGCCCGGCGCGCCGGGACCACCCGGATTGGTGAGGATCGCGCCGCGCGCATCGCCATTCGCGGGCAGTTTGCTGACGGCGATCGTGACGTCGTCACCGTCGTCGGGGTTGTCCCAGTCCATCGGCGCGGCGAACTCACCGCAGCGCAGTTTCTTCGCGATGGCCGGAGCGGAGTCGGGGACGCCGTCGCACGGACCCCAGTCGATGCGCTGCTGCGTGTACGCGGCCAGGGGGTCGACCTGAGGCGACGGGGTGGGCGGCGCCAATGGCTCGGAGACGGCGGGGATGGCGCCAGCGAGCAAGCCGACCACGGCCGCGGGAATCACCACGGCGTGCCTCAGTCGTGTCATGGGATTCCCTGGATGCGTCGAAGGACAGGCGGTAACACTCGGTACCGAATTGTGTACCGCGCGCCAAGATCGCGGATCCTCGGGGTGCGCAACGAGGGTGGGGCACGCATTGGAAAACCCCGTGATGCTGCCAGGTCGGGGGTCCGCCAGCACCACGGGGTCATCTGGAGTATCGACAGCAGATGCGGCTGCGTTACACCTTCACCCAATTGTGTCCTGCGTCACCACATTGGACTGGTACCATGATCCGCTTTCGGTGTTATGTCCTGTTCAGTATTCGCGCTTGCCGAGCAGATAGTGACCGAAGTGCGGCACGGTGAACGCGATCTGGCCCCGCTCGGCGGAGTACACGAGACCCTTCTTCATGAGGCTGTCGCGCGCGGGCGACAGCGAGGACGGCTTGCGCCCGAGGTACACCGCGACGTCCGAGCTGCCCGCTGGCTCGTCGCGGCCGTGGGTCAGCTCGGCCATCGCGATCAGGTACTCCCGCTCTGCTGGCGTCGCGCGTTCGTAACGGGAGCCGAAGAATCCCACCGCCAGCTCCGCCTCCGCCTCGGGCGCGGCGACCTTGACGTCCTCGTGGGTGATCGGATCGGCTGGCGCGGCGTCCCACGCCGCCTTGCCGTACGCCTGAATGAAGTACGGGTAGCCACCCGATACGTCGAACAGTGCGTCCAACGCCTCCGGCTCGATGCCGGTGTCCTCCCGCTCGATCGGCGCGAGCACCGCGACATCGGAGTGCTCCCGGTCCAGCCGGTCGATGCGCGCGTAGCGAAACAGCCGCTCGGAGTACGACTTGGACGCCGACAGCACGGCGGGCACGTGCGGCAGTCCCGCGCCGACGACGACCAACGGCGCGCCGGACTGCGACAGCTCATGGCACGCCGCGCACAACGCCGAGACGTCGTCCGGGCGGAGGTCCTGCATCTCGTCGATCAGCAGCGCGACGCCGGTGCCGACGTCCGCAGCCAACTCGGCCACGTCGGTGAACAGCTCGACCAGGTCGATCTCGATGTCGCCGGAGTCCGCGCGCCCCTGCGCGGCGGGCACGTCGATGCCCGGCTGCCAGCGGTCGCGCAGCTTGGTGTCCGACTGGTTGGCGCGCAGCGCGAACGCCTTGAGCACACCGAGGACTTCTTCGACGCGGTCCGGTGCGCGGTGCCGGACGGCGAGGTCACGGATCGCCCGGTGCAGCGCGGCGGACAGCGGCTTGCGCAGCCCGGCGTCCGGTCGCGCCTCAATCTTGCCGGTGCCCCAGCGGCGGCGCAGCGCCATCGACCGGAGTTCGCCGAGCAGCACCGTCTTGCCGACGCCGCGTAGTCCGGTGAGGACGAGGCTGCGTTCCGGTCTGCCGCGCGAGACCCGTTCCAGCACGACGTCGAAGGCGTTGAGTTCCTTCTCCCTGCCCGCGAGCTCCGGCGGGCGCTGTCCCGCGCCTGGCGCGAACGGGTTCCGTACCGGGTCCATGGCTAGCACCGTATCGACGTTTCTAGCGCCAGCCCGATATTCCGGCATATTCCGCTACGCGTGTCGCACGTCGTGTCCCCCCTCCACGCCGCCGTGTCCCCCCTCCACGCCGCCGTGTCCCCCCTTCACGCCGCCGTGTTCGGCATTCGCGACGCCATGTTCGGCATTCGCTGCCGCGTGTCCCCCGTTCCCGACGCCGTGTTCCCCGTTCCGGACGCCGTGTTCCTCGCTCCCGGCGGGCGGGCATACCTTCGCCAGGGAAATTGCGCCGTACCGGCCGGAATTGGTGCTGTCTGTCGGCTTCTGGCGACCATTTGCCTGGCGAAGTGCGCGACTGGCGTGACCCCCCGCTCTCGACGTCGTCTGCCGCGTTGCGCGCGGTCCGGCCGGGTCCGCGGCCCCAGCCGGTGCGCTATCGGCGGCGTCAGCGCAGGACGCGCTCGGCGTAGGCCACCATGGCGTCGCGGATGAACGCCGCCGTGCCTTCGCCGTGGCGGTCGTAGTTCGCCCTGAACCTCGGGTCATCGACGTACATCTGACCGAGGCCGACGAACTCGTCCGCCGTCGGGCGCTTGCCCTGCCAGCCGACCGCGATCCAGTCGTACTGACGCTGGACGATCGCCTGGACGTCGTCGCTGTCGGCGGACTTGCCGTCCTTCAACGCCTGGGTGAAGTCGCCGGCGATGTCGTGCTGCCGCTGCTTGAACTCGTGTTTGTCCTCATCGGACAGCGAGCGCCACCAGTCGTCACCGCGTTCCCAGGCGTCCTTGCCCCAGCGCTCGATCACCTCGTCCTTGTACTGGGTGTGATCGAAGCCGTCGAGTGCTTCGGTTGCCATGATCTGTTCACCTCCTTCCAGTTTGCGCAGAGTCGTGGTCACCGACGCGATCTGCCGATCGATGCGGTCGCGCTCCTGGCGCAGCCACTCCAGGTGGACGGCCAACGCGGCGGCGCTGTCCCGCTCGCCGTCGAGCACGTCCGCGATTGCGGGCAGGCCGAGGCCGAGCTCCCGCAACAGCAGGATGCGTTGCAGCTGCACGAGGCAGTGTTGGTCGTAGTAGCGGTACCCGTTGCTGCCGATCCGGCTTGGCGCGAGCAGCCCCACGTCGTCGTAGTGCCGCAACGTGCGACTGGTCGTGCCCGCCACGCGCGCGATTTCCTGGATCGACCACTCCTGGGTAGCCACGACGTCCTCCTTCCCTCGTGACGTCGGTACGAACCACGGTAGAAGTTGACGTTACGTCAAGGTAAAGCTCGAACGCCTAGCGATTTCTGTCGACGTCTACAGTTCTCTAGCACTGACGCAAGAAAGTGGCATACGACGCTACGGACCACCACCCCGGAACGTAGAACTAACCACGCAGCAACGCGGAACACAGCCCAACAACGCGGGACTCGCGGCACCACAACGTGCAACTCGCGCCAGACAAGGTGAAACTCGGCGCGAACAAGGTGAGACTCGCGGCGAATAAGGTGAGACTCGCGGGGCATGGCGGGGTCGCAGACAGCGAGAGCGAGGTGCGACCCCCTCGGCCACACCCCGCACCCCGCTGCTGACACCCCCGTGTCGGCCCTACTTGCTCGCGACCTTGCGGTACTTCGCCACCGCGAGCGGCGCGAAGATCGCGATGCAGCACAGGATCGCGTACAACGTGGCGTTGTCCGCCACCCACCCGTCCGGCCGTTCGAAGCCGGGCAGCGGCGGGTTGCCGAACAGACCGCGCACCGAGTCCGCGACCGCCGTCACCGGGTTCCACTCCGCGAACGTCCGAAGTGGACCAGGCAACGTCGTCTGCACCACGAACACCGACGAGATGAACGTGACCGGGAACATCCAGATGAACCCGGCGCTCTGCGCCACCTCGACCTTGCCAGACAGCAGCCCAACGAACGCGCCGATCCAGGACATCACGAACCCGAACAGCAACAGGACCACGAACGCGAGCACGGCGTCGGTGAAGCTGCCGCGAATCCGCCAGCCCACGACCAGCCCGCACAGCGACATCACGAGGAGGCCGAGACTGTTGACGGCCAGGTCCGCCGTGGTGCGGCCGAGCAGCACCGCCATCCGTGACATCGGCAGCGACCGGAACCGGTCGATGACGCCTTTCTGCAGGTCGTTGGCCATCCCGATGGTGGTGAACGCCGAGTTGAACGCCACCGTCTGCGCGAAGATGCCGCCCATCAGGAACTCCCGGTACGCCCCGCCGCCGAAGCTGCCGCCGAAGACGTAGGCGAACAACAGCACGAACATGATCGGCTGGATCGTCGCGCCGAGCAGCAGCTCAGGGTTGCGCCGGACGTTCATCAGGTTGCGCCAGGTGACGACACCGCCGTCGCGCAGCGTGCGCGCGATGGCGCTGCCCTGCGGCGGCGCGAGGGTCAACGCGGTCATGCCACCGCCCCCTTCTTGGCCGTGCCCGCGTCCTCCTCGGCCGCGTGGCCGGTGAGCGCGAGGAAGACGTCGTCCAGCGTCGGCCGGTGCAGCGCGACGTCGGAGACGAGGATGCTTTCGGCGTCCAACCTGCGCAGCGCCTCGATCAGCGCCTTCGGCCCGGTGTCGACGAAGACGTCCGCCTTGCGGGTGTGCGCGTCGGTCGACGGCTGGCCCGAGCCGACCTCGGCGAGCACCCGCGCAGTGGCCGCCAGATCCCGCGCGTCGGCGACCACCAACTCCAGCCGTTCGCCGCCGACCTGGTTCTTCAGCTCGTCAGCACTGCCACGGGCGATGACCTGACCCTTGTCGATGACGACGATGGAGTCCGCGAGCTGATCGGCTTCCTCCAGGTACTGCGTGGTCAGCAGCACCGTGGTGCCGTCGTCCACCAGCTCGGAGATGACCTCCCAGGTGTCCATCCTGCCGCGCGGGTCCAGCCCGGTCGTCGGTTCGTCCAGCACGACGACAACCGGCCGCGCGACCAGCGCGCCCGCGAGGTCGAGCCGACGCCGCATGCCGCCGGAGTAACCCTTCGACGGCCGGTCGCCGTCCTCGGTCAGCCGGAACCGTTCCAGCAGCTCACGGGCGCGGATGCGGGACTGCGACCGGCTCATGCCGTACAGCCGCGCGACCATGTAGAGGTTCTCGAACCCGGTGAGGTTCTCGTCCACCGCCGCGTACTGCCCTGACAGTCCGATCGAGCGGCGCACCGCCTCCGGGTCGGCCAGCGCATCGTGACCGGCGACCATGGCGCTGCCGGCGTCCGGCTTGAGCAACGTCGTCAGGATGCGCACCGTCGTCGTCTTCCCAGCGCCGTTCGGGCCGAGGAGCCCCAGTACCTGTCCCGTCGGTATTTCAAGGTCAACGCCGTTGAGCGCGCGGGTCGAGCCGAACGACTTGACTAACCCCTCCGCACGCACGGCGATACCATCGAAGCGAGCTCCCATGTTTCCCTCCGCAATGAGCGCGACTCAGCGCTCCTGATGGCCGTTCGTCGGAAGCGCACCACCGCGATGCGCTGCCTGAGCAGACGACGTCGCGCCATATCGCAGGCGGCGAACGACCTGATATCGAGTCACGGCGTCACACCCCGATGACGCCGAAGCCATGCTAAGGACAACCACCGACAAAATCGTCAGGGTTTTTCCCTGAGCTGAACATCGCCCCTGACGAGTACCGCGAAACCGCCGGTACGGCTGCGGCGTTCGTGATGAAATTGCCCGCGTGTGGAGATCGTCATCGCGCGCAGTCGCCCTCGTGTTCGCCGGTCTGACCGCCCTCGTCGGGTGTGCCAGCCCGCCGGGACCTGACCCCGCCACGCCCGCGCCGACCATTCCCGAGGACGCCGTCGCCTACGACGAGATCAAGTCGCTCGAATCGCGTCCCTATCCGTTCGCCGGGGACTGCTCCCAGTTCGACGCCGACGCGCTGCGCGAGCTTGGGCTGGCGGGAACCAGCGAGGCGGTTGATTTCTCGTTGCAGTGGTGCGCGCTGGACACGGCGCCCAGCAGCCCATACGCCGAGGTCAGGGTGATGGTCGAGTCGCCAGCGAACCCCTCCGTCACTCGGGCGTTCCCGACCATCTGGAACGGTCAGGTCCACAGCGGCTACCTCCGCCGCGAGATCCTGCTCGACCGCTACTACGCCGTCGAGGCGCTGTCGCTGGCCGCGGGGGCGAGCTGC
This sequence comes from Actinophytocola sp., assembly GCA_009377475.1. Taxonomy (GTDB): domain Bacteria; phylum Actinomycetota; class Actinomycetes; order Mycobacteriales; family Pseudonocardiaceae; genus Haloechinothrix_A. Next base: position 30,092 of record WHTY01000008.1, on the reverse strand, counting down.
GACATCGTCGTCGACACCGGATCCCCGCTGGCTGTCCGGTTCTCGGGCGCCCTGAGCGAACAGCTCGGCATGTCGCTCGCAGACCGCATCAGGCAACCGGCCACGTTGGATGTCGATCCGGACGAAGCCGAGTCGTTCATGACCGAGTACTGCCCCCGGCTGCGGGAACTCACCGAGGGACTGCTCCCGATGATCGATCCGAACGGCGGATCGCTGGCAACCCAGTAGCGACTCGCTCAGGCCACCTCACGCCGCGACACCTGCAAGCCGGACAGCGCGAGCAGGCCCACCCACAGCACGCCGGACGCGACGGCGGGCGCGGCACTGTCGATGGGCGACAACGTCGCGAGGGTGAGGGCGGGAGCGAGCGGGTCAATCCAGATGAACACCTCCGGCGCGGCCCCCTGCAGGATCATCATGATCGGCATGACACCGACGTAGATCGCGAGCGCGCCAGCGGCGTTCGGGACCAGCATCGACACGATCAACGCGGTCATGATGGCGGACAGCGACCCGAGCGCGATCACGCCGACGACCCAGCCCGGCCGGTAGTCGAGCAGATAGCCCGCCGTCGGGTCGGCCGCGATCGGCGTGACGATGAAGGCGACCGCGATCTGCGCTCCGGCGCAGAACACCCACAGCGTGAGCACCACCGTGGCCTGCGCCAGGAAATAGCGGGCGCGTGAGGGTTGCACCAGCAACGTCGGTTGCGCGCTGCGATGTTGCCACTCGCCCGCGATCAGCTTGATCAACGCGGCGTGCAGCACGATCGGCGCGAGCCGCAGCGACCACACCGCGGGATGGATCTGATCCGCCGCCGAGTACATCCGCCCCATCGCGAACGTCACCCAGATCGACGACGCGATCAGCACCACTGGCCCGATGACAAGCAGGATGCGGTCGCTGATCGTCCCGGCGAGCTTGCGGAACTCGACCCGCACCTGGGCGAGAAACGACGTGCGCCGCTCGGCGCGATGCTGCCACGGCAACTGCTGCGTGGGAGGCGGACCAGCAGGAGGCATCGGCTGCTGATACGTCGGTGGCATGTGCGCCGTCATGCCGTGGGGCGCCTGTCCGTTCATCGCCGCTGCTGCCCTCCCGCCAGCCGGAAGAAGATCTCTTCAAGACTCTGTTGGTGCTCGGTGATGTTGTGGATCTGCACCCCTGCCTTGAAGGCGGCGTCGGAGACGCGCTCCGGGGTGGCGTTGGCGAGCACCGCGCCGTCCGGCGTCGGCTGCACGCCGATCCCCGCCTCCTGCAACACCTGCGCCAGCCGCGCGGTGTCCGGGCCTCGGGCCACCGACTGCTGCGAGGAAACCAACTCGCGGAGCGGACCGTCGGCGACGATCTGGCCGTTGCCGATCATCAGCACCCGGTCGGCGGTCTGGTCGACCTCGGAGAGGACGTGGCTGGACAGCAGCACCGTTCCGCCCGCGGCGGCATGACTGCGCAGCAACGTGCGGATCGACCGGATGCCCTCCGGGTCGAGGCCGTTGATCGGCTCATCGAGGATCAGCACCGGTGGCCGCGTCAGCAACGCCTGCGCAAGCCCGAGCCGCTGCCGCATGCCGAGGCTGTACTTGCCGACCTTCTTGCCGACCGCGTCGCCGAGCCCCACCTCGTACAGGACCTCGTCGACCCGACTGGTCGGCACGCCAGCGAGAATCGCGGTATTGCGCAGCTGCGACCGGCCGGTGCGGCCAGGGTGGGTCGCGGATGCGTCCAGCAGCACGCCCGCGACGTGCGCCGGGTTCGGCCATGCGGTGAACGGCTTACCGGCGAACCACGACTGGCCATGGGTCGGCCGGGTCAGCCCGGTGAGCATGCGCAGCGTGGTGCTCTTTCCCGCGCCGTTCGGCCCGAGGAACGCGGTGACCGTGCCTGGTTGGAGGTCGAACGAGAGGTTGTAGACGACTGGCCTGCCGTTGTACACCTTCGTCAGCTCGCGGGCGCTCAGCACCGCGCGATTCTAACGAGGCACACGGGACCGATGTGGCGGTTTCGGTAAAGCCACGAGGAACACGGCGCTACGAACGGGGAACACGGCGCTACTGGTTCGGGTAGAACCCCGGCGGCGGTGTCTGCGGCGGGGGCTGCTGGCCGTAGGGCGGCTGGCCGCCGTGCGGGCCGGGCTGTTGCGGGCCGGGCTGCCCACCGTACGGCTGCTGACCCGGCGGCGGGCCACCGTACGGCTGCTGGCCAGGCTGCGGACCGCCGTACGGCGGCTGCGGCGGACCAGCCATCGCGGCACCACCGCCGCCTTGGATGCGCAGCAGTTCGGTGGTGTTCTCGGCCGTGCGGATCGCCGCGAGCAACGCCTCGAGCATGACCCTGATCAGCAGCAAGTACAGGAACGCGACGATCGGGCCGACCACAAGCACGATCACCCCTGCGACGGCGTCCTCGGAGAAGGCGCCGATGACCGCGATGAGGTAACCGAGGCCGAGCACCACCATGAGGATGATGTAGACGATCTTGATCACGGACGGCGTGATGAACTTGCTGAACGAGACGTCGAAGATCCCCATGGCTTCTCCTCCCAGCGCGCCAGCGCGGCCCCGTGGACGACGCGGACCGATATTGGCTTCGGACCGCCGCGACCATAACCCGCACCCGGCCGTGGCGCGCGACGAACGTGCGCGACGCTCCGGCCATCACCCCAATGGCGTAGGACGTTCGCCGACTCCCTAACGACGTCTACGCGAATCTAGCCGCAGCGCTAGAAAGCCGCAGAGAACGGCAGACGCGACGGTGACCGCACCCCACGCACGGTCACCGTCGCGGCACACCAAACGGGAGTTACTTCTCCAGGATCGCGGTGATGCCCTGCCCACCTGCGGCGCAGATGGAGATCAGGCCCTTGCCGGAGCCCTTCTCGTTCAGCAGTTTCGCCAGCGTGGCCACGATCCGGCCGCCGGTCGCGGCGAACGGGTGACCAGCGGCCAGCGACGAGCCGTTGACGTTGAGCTTCGAGCGGTCGATCGAGCCGAGCGGCGCGTCGAGGCCGAGCTTCTCCTTGGCGAACGCCGCGTCCTCCCACGCCGTCAACGTCGCGAGCACCTGCGAGGCGAACGCCTCGTGGATCTCGTAGTAGTCGAAGTCGCCGAGGCCGACACCAGCCTGGTCAAGCAGCCGGGGGACCGCGTAGGTCGGCGCCATGAGCAGGCCCTCGTCGCCGTGGACGTAGTCGACGGCTGCGGTCTGGCTGTACGTCAGGTACGCCAGCACCGGCAGGTTGTGCTTCCGCGCCCACTCGGCGGTGCCGAGCAGCACCACGGACGCGCCGTCCGAAAGCGGCGTCGAGTTCGCCGCCGTCATCGTGCCCTCAGGGCCGCCGAACACCGGCTTCAGCTTCGCCAGCTTCTCGACGGTGGAGTCACCGCGCAGGTTCTGGTCGCGGGTGAGCTTGAGGAACGGCGTCATCAGGTCGTCGAAGAACCCGCGCTCGTAGGCGGCGGCGAGGTTGCGGTGGCTGGCGACGGCCAACTCGTCCTGCGCCTCACGGCTGACGTCCCAGGCCTTCGCGGTCAGCGCGGCGTGCTCGCCCATGGACAGCCCGGTGCGCGGCTCGGCGTTCTGCGGGATCTCCGGCACGATGTGGCCCGGCCGGATCTTGCCGAGCAGCTTGACCCGGTCACCAGCGGTCTTGGCGGCGTTGAGCTGCACAAGGATCTTGCGCAGGTCGTCGTTGACGGCGAGCGGCGCGTCGCTGGTGGTGTCGACGCCGCCCGCGATGGCGGAGTCGATCTGGCCGAGCGCGATCTTGTTGGCGACGTTGACGATCGCCTGCAGCCCGGTGCCGCACGCCATCTGGACGTCGGACGAGGGCGTCTCCGGCGCGAGCTTGCTGCCGAGCACGGTCTCACGAGCGAGGTTGAAGTCGCGCGAGTGCTTCAGCACGGCGCCAGCGGCGAACTCGCCGATGCGCTCGCCCTGGATGCCGAACCGGCTGACGAGGCCGTCGAGCGCCGCGGTGAGCATGTCCTGGTTGGACGCCTTGGCGTAGGGGCCGTTGGAGCGCGCGAACGGGATGCGGTTGGCGCCGATGATCGCCACCTTGCGGACCGACTTGCGGCCGCCCGCGCTTCCGGCTGCCTTCTTCGGTGTGGCCATGTGAATCCTCCTGCTTTCGTGCGGGGATGGGAGCTGCTGTCTGCCCGCGTGCGCGTCGCCAGTGTCTCGCATTCCGCGACGGGCGGCATCAGCTCATTGGTGCTCCCTGACGGCGTCCGGTCGTCACGGCCAGCGAATGCGCCTACCGTGACGAACGACCCAGTATCTGCACGTGTCTGGCACTGTCCTCGCCGTAGATACTAACCTACTCGCAAGTAGGTTAGGCTGTGCGCTGACACACGTCCGCACGAGTGCGGTCTGGGTCGTCGCGGGGTAGCCCACCACGGAACACGGCTTGGCATGACCAACAAGGCATGACCTCACTAAGGAGGCAGGTATGGCCGACAGGTACACGCAGTTCACCAATTCATCCGTAGGCAAGTTCCTCGCGCCCAAGCTCGGTCTGCCGATGCCGACGCCGCTGCGCCGCCACGAGCCAGGCCAGGCCCCGCTGGACGGCCCCGCCCTCGTCGGCGCGGCCAAGGGCGGACGGCTGGAGAAGACCGTCGCCGAGCAGCTCAACAGCGCTGGCATCGAGGTCCGAACGGAGGCAGGGTTGTCATCGGACGGCGGCCAGTACGGCGCGCTCGTCTTCGACGCCACCGGCATCACCGACCCCGCGCAGCTGCGCGAGCTGTACGCCTTCTTCCACCCCGTGATGCGGCAGGTCGGCTACTGCGGCCGCGTGGTCGTGCTCGGCACCCCGCCCGAACTGACCAGCGGCAAGGAGCAGGTCGCGCAGCGCGCGCTGGAAGGCTTCACCCGTTCGGTCGGCAAGGAACTGACCAAGGGGGCGACGTCGCAGCTCGTGTACGTCGCGCCGGGTAGCGAGGGCGCGACCGAGTCCACCCTGCGGTTCCTGCTGTCGGCGAAGTCCGCGTTCGTTGACGGCCAGGTGATCCGGGTCGGCACCGCTGGCGCTGGCAGCGCGAGCATCACCGCGCCCGCCAGCTGGGAGAAGCCCCTAGAAGGCAAGGTCGCGCTGGTCACCGGCGCGTCGCGCGGCATCGGCGCGGCGATCGCGGACGTGCTGGCCCGCGACGGCGCGCACGTCGTCGTCCTCGACATCCCCGCGCAGGGCGCTGACCTCTCGCAGGTCGCGAACAAGATCGGCGGCTCGGCGCTCCAGCTCGACATCACCGCGTCCGACGCGGGCAGCAAGCTGGTCGACTACTTCACCGAGCGGCACGGCAGGCTCGACATCGTCGTCCACAACGCGGGCATCACCCGCGACAAGAAGCTCGCCAACATGGACGAGGGCCGCTGGGACTCCGTGCTGACGGTGAACCTGCTGTCGCAGCTCGCCGTGAACGACACGCTGCTCGCGTCGTCCGTGCTCGGGGAGAACGCGCGGTTCATCGGCGTGTCCTCGGTGGCTGGCATCGCGGGCAACCTCGGACAGACCAACTACGGCGCCAGCAAGGCCGGTGTCATCGGCATGGTGGACAGCACCGCGCCCGCCGTCGCGGAGAAGGGCCACACCTTCAATGCGGTCGCGCCGGGCTTCATCGAGACGCAGATGACGGCGCAGATCCCCGCCAGCATCCGCGAGCCAGCGCGGCGGCTATCGAGCTTGGCGCAGGGCGGGCTGCCGGTGGACGTCGCCGAGACGATCGCCTGGTACGCCAACCCCGCGTCGGCCGGGGTCAACGGCAACGTCGTCCGCGTCTGCGGCCAGGCACTGATCGGGGCGTGAGCCATGAGCGTCGTTGAACTCGATTCCGCACCGAAGCTCGGGCCGCTGTTCGGCAGGGCCGTCATGGGCATGCTGCCCGGCGTGTCATCCCGGCGGAGGGACCTGCCGGACACCGTGCTGGTGCGCAAGGACGTCGTCGTCGACCCGGATCACCTCGCGAAGTACAACCAGGTGTGCGGTTTCCGGCTGACGGACGCGCTGCCCGCGACGTATCCGCACATCCTGGCGTTTCCGTTGCAGGTCAAGCTGATGTCGGACCCGTCGTTCCCGTTCCCGCTGATGGGTCTCGTGCACCTGTCGAACAAGATCACCCAGCGTCGGCCGATCACGCTGGCGGACTCGTTCACGCTGCGGGTGCACGTGGAGAACCTGGGCGACCACGAGAAGGGCACGCAGTTCGACGTCATCAGCGAGGTCATCCCCGCTGGTGAGGACGAGCCCGCGTGGGTCGACGTTTCGACGTATCTCAAGCGCGGCGGCGGGTCAGGCGGCGGAAAGTCCAAAAAGGAGCAGCTCGCGCAGCCGACGGCGCGCGCGATGTGGCGGATTCCTGGCGACATCGGCAGGCGCTACGCGGAGGTGTCCGGGGACCACAACCCGATCCACCTCTACAACGCGACCGCGAAGCTGCTCGGCTTCCCGCGCGCCATCGCGCACGGCATGTGGACGAAGGCGCACGCGCTCGCCGCGTTCGAGGGAAAGCTGCCGGACGCCTACGAGATCGACGTGACGTTCAAGCTCCCGGTGCTGCTGCCCGCGAAGGCCGGGTTCACGAGCTGGACGACGGCGGAGGGTCACGCCTTCGAGCTGTGGGACGCCCGCAAGCCGAAGCCGTACCTGGCAGGCACCATCAAGCGGCTGTGAACCCACGCTGAACGCGTGGCGCCCGTCGGCGCTTCCGGCGGGCGCTACGTCGTCGCGGGGAAGTTCGGCGTCCAAACCTCGCCCTTGACGAGGTCGCCGAAGCCGAGCCAGACCAGGTTCATCAGCCACGACGCGAGCAGGCCGTCGCTGACGTCGGGGTGGTCGAGCCACCACACTGCCAACGACTCCGCCGCGCCGACCAGCGCGGCGGCCAGGCCCTCTGCCGACTTCTCCGCCTCTTCGCCGATGCCCTGCTTGGTTCCCGTTGCGACGACGACGGCGGCGACCAGCTCGATCGACCGCGCTCGCATCTGCGAGATCTCCTCGGCGAACGAGCCGCCGACCGAGAGCGCCTGCCGGTGCAGCACCAGCCACGAGCTGCGGTTGTCGCCGACGAACGAGAAGAACGACCGCAGCCCGCTCCAGAGCTGCATGTCCGGCGTCATGTCGGTGTCCACCCCGGCGGCGACGGCGTCGAGCAGCCGCTTCGCCTCGCGCCGGATGCACTTGGCGAACAGGTCCTCCTTGGAGCCGAGGTAGGTGTAGACCATCGGCTTCGACACCCCGGCGACCTCGGCGACCTCGTCCATCGACGCGGCGTGGTAGCCGTTGGCGGAGAACACCTCGACCGCGGCGTCGAGGATCTGGCGCTCCCGCACCTCGCGGGGCAGCCGCCGCGCTCGTCTCGTCTTCTCCTGCACTGTGGACACCTCCCTATCGCCGCGTGAGGGTACTGAATCGGTCCACGCCGACGCCAACCGCCAACATTAGATCCTTCACACCAACGTTGTCCCGTAACCTACTCGCGGGTAGGTTTACTGCCAAGTAGGTCCGTCGCAGCAGGCAGGACCGCCGACCAGGAGGACCGATGCCGGACAACGCGAGCATCGACGCGCTCCCGTCGTTACGTGGCCACCGCCTCATCGAGGCGCTGGAGACCATCGAGCCCACCGAGTTCAAGCGCGCCGACATCGGCGTGGACGCCATCGTCCGCGCCGTCGACCCCACCCAACTGGACAAGTCCGGCGTTCGCAGGCTACTCGACGCGCTCCGCAGGATCAGCGCCGCCGTACCGTCGATCCGGCTCGGCGACGTCGAGTCCGCCACCTTCGCCACCCTCATCGCGGCGTCGTCCCGCGCGCAGCTCGACGCCGTGTTCGCCGCGCCCGACCTGCGCCAAGCCCTGCTCGACGGGGCGTTCCGGCGGATGGAGCGGCACGTGCGCGCGGACCGCGTCGAGCGGCTGCGGGCGGTCGTGCGGTGGCGGCTCACCGGCGCCAACGGCGACGGTGGTTACGACCGATACGAGTGCCACTTCGCTGACGGCGGCTGCACGGTGCGCGCTGGCGACACCGCTGACACCCCGCGCGCGACGATCACCCTCTCGCCGGTCGACTTTCTCCGCCTCACCACTCGGCAGACCAGTCCGGCTGTGTTATTCGTCACCGGAAAACTGACCGTAAAAGGTGATCTCGGTTTCGCCGCCGGTCTGATCAAGTATTTCGATCTCCCTTCGCCGATGGCGTGACGTACTATCGCGGACGTGCCCAAGAAACGGACGCCAACGACGTGGTTTCGCCGCATCCGCCAGCGCTACCTCGCGCGGCGGTTGGTGGACGATCCGACGGCGAACGGGGACGAGCTGGACACGCTCGCCAAGGCGCTCGACCTCAGCAAGCTGACGCCGGAGCAGTTCACGCAACTACTGAAAACCCTGCACATGCTTGGCGAAGCTGGCGCGGGTGTCCACCTGAACACACTCAGCACCGACTCGCTCGTCCGGCTCGTGTCGCGCGCGAGCAAGGACCAGCTCAAGTCGATCGCCGATGACGACATCCTGCGCCCGTTCTTTCTCGACGAAATATTTCGCCGAATGTCACAGCAGCTTATTCAGGAGAAGGTGCGGGACGTGAGCGTCGTCGTTTCGTGGCGATTCACGAATGGCGACGGCGAGGACGGTTACGACCGTTATCAGACCCTCATCGAGGACGGCGATTTCACGGCAGCGAAAGACCTTGACCGAATTCCAGACACCACCGTGACGGTATCGGTGTACGACTTCATTCTGATGGCCACCGGGAACGCCGCGTTCGCGTCGATGTTCGTCACCGGCAAGGTCAAGATCAAGGGCGACTACTCCGTTGCCGCGATGCTGACCAGCTACTTCGACATCCCGAAGCCGGTGGCCTGACGCGATCAGCCCTCGATGATGCGCGGCGGGCCATCTTCGCCGTCGTCCCGACGCCGGTCGCGCGTCGTGTCGTAGCTCGCGCCGTACGACGAGTCCTCGACGACCTGGCCGTCCACGACGACCACCCTGCGGCCGTGGCGCATGCTGCCAGCAGCGCGCTCCAGACGTCGCAACCAGGCCCGACGCAGCATGGTGCGGGTCGGCGGCACCATCGCGAGCAGGCCCAGGACGTCGGTGACGAAGCCGGGCAGGAAGATCAGCACGCCGCCCAACGCGACCAGCATGCCGTCGGTGATCTCCTGGTGGCCGGAACGTCCGGCCTGCGCGGCGGCCATGACCGCACGCATGGCTTTGCCGCCCTCGCGGCGAGCCAGCCACGACCCCACGATGGCGCCCGCGAGCAGCAACAGGATCGTCCACAGCGCGCCGACGACCGAGGCCACCGCCCACACGGCGACGACCTCGATGATCAGGTAGAGCAGCAGTACTACGCCCATATCCCCTCCAACGTACGTGAGGGGACGTTTCGTTCCCAGGCGTCTGCGGGTGTCCGCCCCGGCGCGGGGGCGCGCGGCACGGCCCGGCGCGCGGCGCGCTCCGGAAGTTGATCAGCTTCCCGCGCGCTGTGACCACGTGATGTCCGGTTCGTCCGATCCTGTTGGTAACACCGCGCAGGTAGTTGATCAACTCCCATCGACGTCGCCGGAGGGCCCGGCGTCGCGCAGTAGCCGTCGCGCGACGCCGGGAGCGGATCAGTACGTGATGGCCATGGCCGGGTTGGCCAGCAGCGCGCCGACGTCGGCGATGTACTGCGAGCCCTGCTGCCCGTCGACCAGCCGGTGGTCGAAGCTCAGCGAGAGCTGGCACACCTTGCGCGGCACGATTTCACCGTCAACGACCCACGGCATGTCCTTGATCGCGCCGAACGCCAGGATCGCCGCCTCACCCGGGTTGATGATCGGCGTGCCGGTGTCCGCGCCGAACACACCCACGTTGGTGATGGTGATCGTGCCGTTGATCATGTCCTCCGGCGGGGTCTTGCCGTCCCGCGCGGTGTTGGTCAGCTCCTCGATCGCCTTGGCCAGCTCGACCAACGACAGCTCGTCGGCGTCGCGGACCTTCGGCACGACCAGCCCGCGCGGCGTCGCGGCGGCGACACCCAGATGGACGTAGTCGTGGTAGACGATCTCGCCAGCATCGCCGTCCCAGCGCGCGTTGACCTCCGGCGTCCGCTTGGCCGCCATGCACATCGCCTTGGCGGCGAAGGTCAGCGGCGTCAGCTTCACGCCCTTGAAATCCGGGTGCTTCTTCAGCTCCTCACGCAGCTCCATCATCGGCGTGACGTCGATGGTGAGGAACTCCGTGACGTGCGGGGCGGTGAACGCCGACTTGACCATGGCCTCGGCGGTCATCCGCCGGACGCCCTTGATCGGCACCCTGCGCTCGCCGCGTTCGCGGGCCGGACCCGTGGGCGCGGCCTCCGGGGCGGCGGCACCGTTCGCGGCGCGCTCGACGTCGTCCCTCGTGATGACGCCGCCACTGCCGTGGCCGATCACCGTCCGCAGGTCGATGCCGAGGTCCTTGGCGAGCTTGCGCACCGGCGGCTTGGCCAGCGGCACGATCTTCGACGCCGTCGACGCCGTCGACGCCGAGGACGCCGAGGCGGCGGGTGCCGGTGCCGAGGACGCCGAGGACGCCGAGGACGCCGGGGCGGCGGGAACCGACGCGGCGGGAGCGGACGCAGGAACCGACGCAGGAACCGGCGCCGGGGCAGCCGAAGGCGCGTCCTTGCGCGGACGACGCGTAGTGACCGTCGGTTTGGAGCCGTAGCCGACCAGCGGCTTCATCTCCTCCTCGGCGGCCTCCTGCTTCGCGGGCGCCTCGGCGGCAGCGGGCGCGGACCCGTTCTGCTGCGCCACCTCGGTGCCGCCTTCGCCGTGCGGGTCGACGTCCATGGTCAGGATCGGCGTGCCGACCTCGACCACCTGTCCCGGCTCCACGTGCAACTCGGTGACGACACCGGCCCACGGAATCGGCAGCTCGACGGCGGCCTTCGCGGTCTCGACCTCGACGACGATCTGGTTCACCGTGACCTCGTCGCCCGGCTGGACCTGCCAGTTCAGGATCTCGGCCTCGGTGAGACCTTCCGCCGTGTCGGCAAGGGGAAACTGTTTGTACTCAGGCATGACTCAGCGACCCCCTCACCAGTCCATCGCGCGGTCGACGGCGTGCAGCACCCGGTCAAGGTCCGGCAGGTAGTGCTCCTCCAGCTTGGCCGGGGGATACGGCGTGTCGAACCCGGTCACCCGCAGCACCGGCGCCTCAAGCGAGTAGAAACAATCCTGCTGCACCCGCGCGACGATCTCCGAGGTGATCGACGACTCCGAAGGCGCCTCGCTCACCGCGATCAGACGTCCGGTGCGGCGCACCGAGTCGAACACCGGGGCGAGGTCGAGCGGCGACATCGAGCGCAGGTCGATGACCTCCAGCTCCATGCCCTCGTTAGCCGCCGCCGTCGCCGCGTCAAGGCAGACCTGGACCGTCGGGCCGTAGCAGACCAGCGTGGCCGCCGTGCCCTGCCGGACGACACGCGAGGCGTGCAGCCGCTCTGGCGTCGCGGCGGTGTCGACCGGGGCCTTCAACGCGCCGGAGTGGTACAGCCGCTTCGGCTCGAAGAACAGAATCGGGTCGTCCGATGTGATGGCCTGCTGGATCATCCAGTAGGCGTCAACCGGGTTCGCGCAGGACACGACCTTCAGCCCGGGCAGGTGCGCGAACAGCGACTCCGGCGACTCCGAGTGGTGCTCGACCGCGCCGATGCCGCCGCCGTAGGGCACGCGAATGACGACCGGCACCTTGACCTCGCCCTGCGTGCGGTAGTGCAGCTTGGCGAGCTGGCTGTTGATCTGGTCGAACCCGGGGAAGATGAAGCCCTCGAACTGGATCTCGCACACCGGCCGGAACCCGCGTACCGCGAGGCCGACGGCGGTGCCGACGATGCCGGACTCCGCGAGCGGCGTGTCCAGCACGCGGTCCTCGCCGAAGTCCTTCTGCAGCCCGTCTGTGATGCGGAAGACGCCGCCGAGCTTGCCGACGTCCTCACCGAGGATGAGGACCTTGTCGTCGTCCTCCATCGCCTTGCGCAGGCCGAGGTTGAGCGCCTTGCCGATGGTCAGGTTCTGCGCCGAGGACGGCACTGTCGGCGCTTCTGGGTGGTTGACCGTTGCCGAGTTGGCCGACTTCGCTGGTGCCGCCATCACCGCTCACCTCCCGCGGTCGCGAAACCGTCCAGATAGGACAGGAACTCTTCCCGCTGCGCGTCGAGCACCGGCGACGGCTCGGCGTAGACGTTGCTGAAGATCCGTTCCGGCGGTGGGTCCGGCATGTTGAAGCAGAAGTCGCGCAGCTCGGCGGCGAAGTCGTCTGCCGCCTTGTCGACCTCGGCGAAGAAGTCGGCGTCCGCGCCGCCGTTGCGGGTCAGGTGCACCCGCACCCGCTCGATCGGGTCCTTGAGCTTCCACGCCTCCAACTCGTCGGAGAGCCGGTAGCGCGTGGGGTCGTCGGTGGTGGTGTGGGCGTCCATCCGGTAGGTGAACGCCTCGATCAGCACCGGGCCGTTGCCGTTGCGGCAGGCGTCAAGCGCCCACCGGGTGACGGCGAGGCAGCCGAGGACGTCGTTGCCGTCGACGCGCATGCCGGGGAAGCCGTAGCCCCTTGCCCGCTGGTACAGCGGCAGCCGCGACTGGCGCTCGGTCGGCTCGGAGATCGCCCACTGGTTGTTCTGGCAGAAGAACACCAGCGGCGCGTCGTAGACGGCTGCCCACACGAAGCCCTCGTGGACGTCGCCCTGGCTGGTGGCGCCGTCACCGAAGTAGCAGATGGTGGCCTCGTTGTCGCCATCGTTCTCCTGGTTGCCGACCTTGCCCTCGAACTTCTGGCCCATCGCGTAGCCACATGCGTTGAGCACCTGGTTGCCGATGACGATGGTGTACGGGTGGAAGCGGTGCTTTGCGAAGTCCCATTGCCCCTGGTCTGAGCACCGGAAGATGCCGAGCAGTTCCTTGAAGTCGACTCCTCTGGCGTAGCCGACACCGTGCTCGCGGTAGCTCGGGAACGCCATGTCCTTGGGGCGCAACGCCCTTCCGGAGCCGATCTGCGCGGCCTCCTGGCCGAGCAGCGGCACCCAGATGCCGAGCTGACCCTGCCGCTGCATCGCGTTGGCTTCCCGGTCCGCCCTGCGCACGATGACCAAGTCGCGATAGAGCTCGCGCAAGGACTCGTTGTCGACGTCGGCGACGTAGGGATCGAAGATCGGGGACGCTACTCGCTCACCTTCCGGGGTGAGCAGCTGAATCAGGTCAGCTCCGCCTTCCGTTGTCGCGCGCAGTCCCGCGATCACTTGTTCCGCAGATGGTTGACCCGCTGTCGCGGCCGCGTCTGCTCCTTGATCCGGTTGCGCCCACTGTTCTGGGGACGACATGTGCTGTCTCCTCGGTCTCTCGTCTCGCGCTCACTTGTGGCGAGCGCGACGACTGCTGCCTACGGCGCCGGGTGCTTCCGGTGGGGAAGGTTCCGGTCGCCGTCGACGTTGACGGTGTGCTGGTTCATATCCTGGCATGCGCACCGCGCCAGATGTCAGCCCCAGATTCCGATTCGTTGTCTCAATATGGTCGCTGAGCTGCGGAAACTGGTTGGTCGTCCGAACATGGGTCCGCCGAGAGTCGGGGTTGCGAACGATAAGTGTCCGAGCGGTCGCTCGGGGTGAGTAGTCGCTGTTCAGGCCGCGCTCGCCCACGACCCCCAGGGTCACTCTGGCGCGGCCCGCAGCCGCCGCGCGAGGCGCGTTCTGCCGGCGCCCTGCACAATGCGGGCTTGAGTGTGATCTACGCCATACCACGGATGGGTGCCGGCCAGCCGGACGAGCGGTGGTCAGTCCTCGCTCGCCGAACGCATCTCAGCCAAGAAGGCCGGGTGGGCGTCGGCGAACGTCACCCACCTGCCATCGTCCGACACCCGCGCGCTGGCGATGTGGCTCCAACTCGACTGACCGAACACGAACCCAGACCCAAGCGCGGCGGCAACGCCCACCAGCATCGGGATCATCAACAACGGCTCCTGGCCACGCTGCAACGCGACCACCACCGCCGCCACCACGAGGACCACACCGCCGAAGAACAGCGCCTGGGCCGCACGACGAAGCCTGCGACGCCGTCGCACACACAGCTCACAGAACGGCCATCCCTGCACCGGCACTCGCTCGATGTCTTGCAGGTGATCCGCTGTGCGCACGAGGATCGAGAACACGCCCCCGAACGTCGGACTCATGTCATGCTGCGGCCGCGACTGCAGATCGACGTCGGACCCGTCGGCAACCGCGTTGCCGTGACGTACACATGACCGAGGTCGGCTGCCCTCGACCAGCTTCGCCGAGCCAACCCTCACCTGCGACACGACCCGAGACCCCCTTCACCGCGATGGCCACCTCACTGTATGGCGATCGTGGTGTGTCCTCGACTCGCGGAGGACCGAGTTGATCAACTTCCTGCGCACTGCGACCACGAGAACTGCTCATTCCGGGCATCCGATGGTTCTGGCGCGCGGGAAGTAGATCAACTGGCGGTAGTCCTGACGCTGGTGCAGAGTTCCCCGCACGACACGAACGGGTTATTCGCACGGTCTCGTGAACTGGCATCATCTCCGCCGTGGACGCAGCAGCAGTGACCTCGACGGTGAACCAGACGTGGCAGGACGACATCCTGCCGAGCCTCAGCGGGTTGGTCGAAATCCCCGCCCTGTCACCGGGTTTCGACCCGGACTGGGAGCGGACCGACGCGCTCGCCAAGGCGATCGAGCACGTCAGGTCGTGGCTCGCCGATCGAGACATTCCGGGCGCTGATATCGACGTCGTCCAGCTGCCCGGCCGCTCCCCCGTGCTGCTGCTCGACGTCCCGTCCACGCGGGGCGGCGTGGACAACGGCACCGTGCTGCTCTACGGCCACCTCGACAAACAGCCCCCGCTCGGCGGCTGGTCCGATGGCCTCGGCCCGTGGCAGCCAGTCCTGCGCGACGACCGGCTCTACGGCAGGGGCGCGGTCGACGACGGCTACGCCGGGTACGCGGCGACCGCCGCGATCGAGGCGGTGCGCGAACACGGCGGCGAGCACGCCCGCGCGATCGTGCTGCTGGAGACCGGCGAGGAGTCCGGCAGCCCCGACCTGCCCGCCTACCTTGAGCACCTCGAACGGCGGCTCGGCGACGTCACCTTCGTCGTCTGCCTCGACTCCGGCGGCAACGACT
The DNA here is from genome assembly GCA_009377475.1 of Actinophytocola sp. Classification (GTDB taxonomy): domain Bacteria; phylum Actinomycetota; class Actinomycetes; order Mycobacteriales; family Pseudonocardiaceae; genus Haloechinothrix_A. The sequence continues at coordinate 14,931 of WHTY01000008.1, read as the reverse complement.
ACGACCGGCTGTGGCTGACCACGAGCCTGCGCGGGCTGACGCAGGTGTGCGTGAAGGTCACCGTGTTGGAGACCGCGCAGCACTCCGGCATGGCCAGCGGCGCCGTGCCCAGCTCGTTCCGCGTGCTGCGTTCCCTGCTCAACCGCATCGAGGACGCCGGAACCGGCGAGATCCTGCTGCCCGAGCTGTCGGTGTCGATCCCGGAGAACCGGTGGCGCGAGGCGGAGCAGACCGTGGCGGTCGCGCCCGGCTCGGTGCGCGACAGCTTCCCGCTCGCGCCCGGCGTCCAGCCAATGTCGGACGACGAGGTGGAGCTGCTGCTCAACACGAGCTGGCGGCCGACGTTGTCCGTGATCGGCGCGGACGGCATGCCCACCCCGGACAACGCGGGCAACGTCCTCCGGACGTCGACGACCCTGGCGCTGAGCTTCCGGCTGCCGCCCACTGCGGACGCGGCGAAGGCCGTCGCGGCGATCGAGCGGGCGCTGACCACCGACGTCCCGTACCACGCCACCGTCGAGCTGACCGACATGGAGCACGCGAACGGCTGGAACGCGCCGGACCTCGCGCCGTGGCTGGAACGCGGGCTGAACGCCGTGAGCAAGGACGTCTTCGACGCGCCGTGGCGCGGGTCGGGGCTCGGCGGGTCGATCCCGTTCATGGGGCTGCTCGGCGAGAAGTACCCGGACGCGCAGTTCCTCGTCACCGGGGCGCTCGGGCCGGACTCCAACGCCCACGTCCCTGACGAGTGGCTGCACATCCCGCACGCCAAGCGGGTGACGGCGGCGGTGGCGCATCTGCTCGACGCGCACGCTCGGGCGTAGTCGACACGCGATCTTGAGCAGTTATGGCTGCTCGGACGACCACAAGTGCTCAAGATCTATAGCGGCCGACCGGCGCCAGCACAGCCCTGGGCTTCTCGCCAACTGAGATGGGTGGCAGGATGCCAGCCACTTGATCGGACACCACCAGAGACGGAGAGACATCGTGGCACGTCGATCCAAGCTCACAAGGCTTGCCCTGCTTCCCGCGGCCGCGCTCGCACTGGCGACGGCCGCCTGCGGCGGCGATGACAGCGGCGACACGGCGCAGGGCGGCGTTGACCTGGTCAGCGACGGCAAGCTGACCACATGCACCAGCCTGCCCTACCCACCGTTCCAGGACACCAACGACAGCGGCGATGTCGCCGGGTTCGACGTCGACATGATGGACGTTGTCGCCAAGGACCTCGGTGTCGAACAGGAGATCATCGACGTCGACTTCGCGCAGATCAAGAACGGCGCCGCGCTCAACGCGCGCAAGTGCGACGTCGCCGCGGCAGGCATGACGATCACCGAGGAGCGCAAGGAGAACCTCGGCTTCAGCGTGCCGTACTTCGACGAGACCCTTGCGGTCGTGGCGAAGAAGGGCTCCGACGTCGCCGGCCTCGACGACGTCGAGTCGGACAACCTCAAGCTCGGCGTGCAGGCCGACACCACCAGCCTCGACTACGCGACGGGCGAGGGCTTCAACCCGAACGTCTTCCGCCACGCGGGCCTGCAGGTGCAGGCGATGTCGGCCAACAAGGTCGACGTCGTGCTGCAGGACCTGCCGACCGTGCTCGACTGGATGAAGAACAAGCAGGACATCAGCGAGAACTGGGAGGTCGTCGACAAGATCAACACCGGCGACCAGTACGGCTACGCGGTGAAGAAGGGCAACACCGAGCTGCTGAACCAGGTCGACGAGTCGCTGAACGAGGCGTTCAAGGACGGCAGCTGGGCCGAGTCGTACGAGAAGTGGATCGGCGAGGCGCCGGAGAAGACGCCGTCGGGCACCGAGAGTGGTTCCTAACCACCGATGACGACCGACACCACCGTCGCTGAGGCGGGCACCGCGCCGCGGGCCCGCCTCAGCCCACGTAAGCGCAAGAAGATCAGCCTGACGATCCAGTACGCGGTGTTCGCCGTTGCCATCGCGTTACTGGTGCTCGTCGCGGACTGGCAGGCCATCCAGCACGCCTTCTTCAATCTGGACGAGGCGCGGAAGGCCTTCCCCGACATCCTGTCCATCGGGCTGAAGAACACGATCATCTACACGCTGTCCGGCTATGTCCTCGGGTTCTTCCTCGGGCTTGTCGTCGCGCTGATGCGGCTGTCGGACGTCGTGCCGTACCGGGCCGTCGCGCTGGTCTACATCGAGGTCTTCCGAGGCCTGCCAGCGATCGTCGTCTTCATGATCCTCGGCTTCGGCATGCCGATCGCGTTCACGGACTTCGAGATGCCGTACGACCCGTACGGTACCGTCGCGCTCGCGCTCGGCCTGGTCAGCGCGGCCTACCTCGCCGAGACGTTCCGGGCGGGCATCCAGGCTGTCCCGAAGGGGCAGACCGAGGCGGCCCGTTCGCTCGGCATGTCGCAAGGCAGGGCGATGATCACCGTCATCGTGCCGCAGGCGATCCGGATCGTCGTCCCGCCGCTGACCAACGAGCTGATCCTGCTGTTCAAGGACTCATCGCTGGTGTTCGTCATCGGCTTCACGCTGAGCGGCTACGACCTGTTCAAGTTCGGCGAGTCGCTGTCGAACCAGACGGGCAACTCCACGCCGCTGATCGTGGCGGGCATGCTCTACCTGTGCCTGACGGTCCCGCTCGGCTACCTCGTCCGCAAGCTGGAAGCGAAGCAGAAGAGAGGGCGGGTGTGATGACCGCTGCCGTCCAGGTCGCCGGGCTCCACAAGTCGTTCGGTGACCTCGAGGTGCTCAAGGGCATCGACTTCACCGTCGAGGCCGGTCAGGTCGTCTGCATCATCGGCCCTTCTGGGTCCGGCAAGTCGACGCTGTTGCGCTGCGTGAACCTGCTGGAGCAGCCGACGGCGGGCCAGGTGTTCGTCAGCGGCACCGAGCTGACGCACATCGACGTCGACATCGACGCAGCCCGCCGCAGGCTCGGCATGGTGTTCCAGCAGTTCAATCTGTTCGGCCACATGTCAGTGCTCGACAACGTGTCGATCGCCCAGCGCAGGGTGCTGAAGCGGTCCAAGGCGAAGGCCGCCGAGATCGGGATGCGCAACCTGGAGAAGGTGGGCGTCGCGGAGAAGGCCGAGCAGTACCCCGCGCAGCTCTCCGGCGGGCAGCAGCAGCGCGTCGCGATCGCGCGGGCGTTGTCGATGGACCCGGACGTCATGCTGTTCGACGAGCCGACGTCGGCGCTCGACCCCGAGCTGGTCGGCGACGTGCTCGGCGCGATGCGCCAACTCGCGGACGAGGGCATGACGATGCTGGTCGTCACGCACGAGATGCAGTTCGCGCGCGAGGTGGCCGACGTCGTGCTGTTCATGGACGAGGGCGTCGTCGTGGAACACGGGCCACCGGCCCAGGTCATCGGCAACCCGCAGCACGAGCGGACGAGGACGTTCCTGCACCGGGTGCTTAACCCGACCCACGCGGACGACGAGGCGACGACACCCAGCTAGGCCCGTCAGGGCTTGGGCACGCTCATGGCCAGCAGGGCGACGTCATCGCTCGGCGGCGGATCGAAGCCCTCGATGAGGGTGGTCAGACCGTCGATCAGCTGGTGCGCCGCCGCTGGCCTCGCCGCGACGAACTCCGCGAGGCCGTCCTCGCCGAAGAACGTGCCGCCGGGTCGCGCTTCGGTGAGGCCGTCGGTGTAGAGCAGCAGCCCATCGCCCGGCGCGAGGTGCACCTGCCGGGTGACGAACCGCGCGTCGGGCATGGCGCCGAGCAGCATGCCGCCTCGCGGATAGATCTCCTCGACGCCGTCGGGGCGCAGCCACAAGGCAGGTGGATGGCCGCCGCCAGCGAGCGTGAGGTCGAACCCGCCGTCTGGACTGGCGGCGAGCATGCCGAACAGGGCGGTGCAGAGCTGCGACACGTCCTTGTCCAGTAGCAGCGCGGTGTTGAGGTCCGCCAGACCAGAAGCCGGGTCTGCGCGATACAAAGCGGCGGCGCGCAGGGTGTAGCGGGCCAGCGACGTCACGGTCGCCGCCGCCGTGCCGTGCCCGGTGACGTCGCCGAGGAAGAAGCCCCACCGGCCGTCGCCCATCGGGAAGACGTCGTAGAAGTCGCCCGTGACGTTTCTGCTCGACGCCGCGTAGTAGTGGCACGCCAGCTCGAGGCCGGGAACGGGCGGGAGCTCCGGCGGCAGGAGCGTGCGCTGCAGGGTGGTGGCGAACGACTCGATGGTGGCGGCGTCCTGCTCGGCCCGCTCGCGCAGCCGCCGTTCGTGTCGCAACGTCGTCAGGGCGGACAGCCGCAGCTCGAGCTGGTCCATCACGACAGAGGCGAGGTCCGCGAGCGTCGCCGCGTCCGTGCTTGTGAACTCGCGAGGCCGGGTGTCGAGCACGTTCACGGTGCCAAGCCGATGCCCTGACGTCGTTGTGATCGGTGCCCCGGCATAACTGCGGACGCCCATGTCGCCGTGCACGAGCGAGTTGGCGGCGGTGCGGGGGTCGGTCAGCGCGTCCGCCACCACATAGGGGGCGTCCTGCATGATGGCCGATGAGCACAGGCCGGGATCTCGATCCACCTGCGTGACGCCCGCAAGGCCGTGCGTCGCCTTGAACCAGACCCGGTCCGAGTCGACGATGCTGATCGTGGCGATCGGGACGTCGAGCAGCCGCGCCGCCAGCGATGCGATCCGGTCGAAAGCGCCGTCCGGCGGAGTGTCAAGGATGTGGTACCGCGCCACCTCGGCCAAGCGCGTTTGCTCGTCGTTGTCAGCCTCCGGCAAAGCCGTCACTCGAGCTCCTCTCGCCTCAGGGCTGCGCTGGTGATGGGCTCGCTGGCGTCAGGCGTCGACCGTTCCGAGGTTACCGGTATCGGGCCGGCGACTTTATCAACCCGATATAACGGTCGTATCACCACCGATCGCGCGAGCGGCACCCCACCAGCGGATTGCGCTGACGAGCGGTCCATTATTGGCTGGACACAACCGAAACGGGGATCACAACACGCAGCACGAAGGGGCGTCGATGCCGGGGGAGACCATCGCCCAGCCCGACGATGACCAACGGCCCGCCGAGGCCTTCGACGCCAAGGTCGGTCCCGACCTTCGGTTCGAGGTCAAGGCGGCCGATCTGGTCAGACAGCTCGTCGAGCCGGAGTCGGGCGGGCGGTGGCGCAGGCGCGCGGCAGCGACCAACTCGCCGACGTTTCACGTCAGGGACAGCTACATCACCGGCGTGCTCGACCTGCGCGGGGCGGACCTGGACTTCCTGCTGCGGTTCGAGAACTGCCGCTTCGAGCAGCAACCGGACGTCAGGGAGTCCAGGTTGCTCGGGCTGGCGTTCCTCGGTTGCTGGCTGCCCGGGCTGAAGGCCCGCAACCTTGAGTGCAAGAACGACGTCCGCCTGCTGCGCAGCGACGTCCACCTGACGCCTGCCACCACCGGCGAGCCGCAGACCAGCCTCGCGCTCGGCTCCCGCAAGGAACCGGGCATGCCGGACGCCGCCGTGGTGCTCACCGACGCCGTCGTCGAGGGCTCGGTCGTGCTGAGCAGGAGCAGCATCGACTACCGCGAGGGCAAGGCGATCCAGGCGGACCGGCTTTCGGTGTCCGGCGCGCTGCTCGCCTACCGGCTGCACACCAACGGCGAGGTGCGGCTGCCAGGCCTGCGCACCGGCGGCAACGTCAACCTCTCTGGCGCGCGGCTGCACAACCCGCGCGGGCTCGCGCTGAACGCGATGGGCGCGCACATCGGCGGCAGCATGCTGTGCGAGACGGAGAACGGCAAACGCGGCATCGGCGACACCCAGCAGCGCTTCTCCACAAGGGGCATGGTGTCGGTGCAGAGCGCCCACATCGACGGCGACCTTGTCATGCGCGGCGCGCGGCTGATCGTCAACCCCGGCGGCGAGGTCGCGATCGAGGAGTGGCGCGACGCCATGCACACCGGCGACCCTTCGATCGACCCGTGGCCGTCGCTTGTCGCGGACCGGATGCGGCTCGACGGCAACCTCATCTGCGGCGACGGCTTCCGCGCGGATGGCACCGTGCGCATGGTCAACGCCGTGATCGGCGGCTCGCTGCGGCTGGCGAACGCCGAGATCGCGGTGCGACGTCGTGAGCAGCAGGTGCCGCAGTACGACAGGGCGCTGCACATCGACGGCACCGAGATCAGCGGCGACATCCAGGCGACGCGGCTGGTCACCGAGGGGATGCTGCGGCTGGCCGACATCACCGTCGGCGGCAACCTGCTCGCCCGCTACGCCACGTTCTCGCACGCGGGCCGCGACGTCTTCTCCGCCCGCCGCTCCCACGTGGCGGGCAACATCCAGCTCGCGGACACCGCCATCGACGGCACGGTGCAGGTCCAAGGCATCCAGGTCGGCGGCTCGTTCGAGCTGTTCGGCGCTGAGCTGACATCGCCCGCGCTGCGGACCACCCGCAGCTACTCGGTCGATTTGCGGGCGGCGACGATCGGGCGGGACCTGGTCTGCACCGCCCACGGCGCGAAGCCGTTCACGGCAGCGGGTGGGGTCACGCTGGACGGGGCCAAGGTGGGCCGCCGGATCAGCTTCGTGGGCGCGGTGCTGCACTCCGTGCCAGCGCCACGGGAGTCCATCGCAGCACGGATCGACGGCCGCAGCCTGGTGCGCGGCGTCGCGCTGGACGCCAGCGACGTCGTGGCGGACGAGTTCGTGCTCACCCCGCATCAGCCGCCGGTCGGGTCGGTGATCCTACGGAGGGCGCACTGCCAGACGTTGGAGGACAACGTCGAGCTGTGGCGGGCGAGCGGCGGGCTCGAGCTGGAGGAGTTCCGCTACGACGCACTGCACACCCCGATCGACCTGGAGCGCAACGACCAGGTGCACGAGCGCATCGCGATGCTGCGGGAGGACATGCGCGGCTACCGGCCAGGCCCGTACGACCAGCTCGCCGCCATGCTGCGGGCCAGCGGCAACGAGGAGCACGCGTCGTTGGTGCTGATGCGCAAGCAGCAGTACCGGTACGACGCGCTCCGCAAGGGCACGCGGCTGATGGGACCGGCGGTGTGGCTGTGGAGTTGGTTGCAGCGCGCCGTCGTCGGCTACGGCTACCGGTCGATCCGTGCGCTCGGCTGGCTGGCGTTGCTGCTGGTGGCGGGCAGTCTGTGGTTCGGGCTGCTGCCCGATCCCTGCGTCAACGACCCGGGCTACACGGTGAGCGGGCCGCGCTGCCTTGTCAACGCCGATGACACCGGCCTTGAGTGGAATCCGGTGCTCTACACCGTCGACCTGCTCGTGCCGATCGTGGACTTCGGCAACAAGGGGAGATGGCATAACGGCGGCGTTGACAAGTGGGTCGCCACCGGATTCACCGCAACGGGTTGGATCTTGGCTACCACGGTTGCCGCCGGTCTGACCAGGACCCTTCGGCGGCAATAGTGGCCGGTACGACATCCCGTCGGCCATGACCAGTACCATTGCCGCCGTGTCTGAACCTGGACTGGCGTCTGACGACCACAAGCTGGAGATCCAGCTCCTACACGATCGTGTGCTGGTGCGGGTGACGGCCGATGACGGCGAGCGACGAAGCAGCGGCGGCATCGTCATACCGGCGACGGCGCAGGTCGCTCGCCGCCTGATTTGGGGCGATGTGCTCGGTGTGGGGAATAATGTCCGCAGCGTGAAGGTCAACGACCGGGTGCTGTTCAACCCGGATGACCAGAGCGAGGTGGAAATCAAAGGTAAGTCGTACCTGGTCATGCGGGAGCGCGACATCCACGCGATCGCGAGTGAGCGCACCGAACACGGTACGGGGTTGTATCTGTAGGCCGGGAGGTTTCGGTGGCCGATGAGGAACACTACTGGCCGGCATGGGATTCAGATAAGGGGAGTATGAGCGGCCAGCCGTCTGGGCAGGCTGAGACGTCGTCGGGGGACGCACAGCAGCACCACAACACCGCAAGCGGCGAGGACAGCGGGGCACAACCCGGCGTCGACGCCGAACACCAGCGCGGCCCGTGGCCGGGGCAATCCCCGCATGGCCTGGACGGCACCGAGCAGGCGACCGACGCGTTCCAGCCGGTCGACGCCGAGACGACGCAGCAGGTGACGCCACCGACACAGCAGGTGACTCCGGTCGATGACCAGCCGACGCAGCAGGTCACGCCACCGACACAGCAGGTCCCCCCGGTCGATGACCAGCCGACCATCGTCGGCGGCACGCCAGTCCCACCGCAGGGACAGAATCCCGGTGGACCGTACGCCCTGTACGGCCAGGGGCCGTATGGCGGCCAGCCGGGGCAGTACCCGTACGGCGCGCCGCCCGACCCGTCGCAGTTCGCGGCCACCACGGTCACCAACCCCGTCACGCCGACGCCGCAGGAGCCCGGCGACGCTGGCGGGGGCTCCGGCAAGCGCAAGGCGCTGCTGGTCACCGGCGCGGTGGTAGCGGCGTTCGCCCTCGTCTACCTCGCCGACCTGCTGGTCAACTGGGGTGACGTGCCGCGCGGCGTGACGGTCGCCGGGGTCGACGTCGGCGGTATGAGCCACACGTCGGCCGAGCAGACGTTGCGCGAGGAGCTGCAGCCCCGGTTCGACGACCCGATCAAGGTCACCGCTGGCGACGTCACGACCGAGCTGAACCCGACGTCGGCCGGTCTCGCTGTCGACTGGCAGGGCACGCTGGACCAGGCGGGCAAGTTGTCGCTGAACCCGATCACCCGCATCACGTCGTTCTGGGAGGAGAACGAGGTCGGCATCGTCAGCGAGACCGTCCCGGAACGGCTCAAGAGCACCGTGACGCGGCTCGTGGAGAACGAGCTGAACCACCGCAAGTCCGAAGGCAACATCACGTTCAAGCCGACCGACGCCGGTGGCGTCGAGGCCGCCTCGGTCATGCCCCGACAGGGGCAGGAGGTGACCAGCGTGGACGCCGCGATCGCGGCGATCAAGAGCGGCTGGCTGAACGACGGCGGCGTGCGGCTCGACGTCACGCAGAAGCCGGTGAAGACGACAGAGAAAGGCGTGCGCGCCACACTGGAGCAGGTCGCCAAGCCAGCGGTGTCCGCCCCGATCACGATGAAGGGCGAGGGCGCCAACGGCGTGCTCGAGCCGAAGGTGATCGGCGAGGCGTTCACGTTCAAGCCAGCGAAGGACGGTTCGCTTACGCCGAAGGTGGACGGCAAGACGCTCCGCAAGGCGCTTGAGCCCCAGCTCGCCAGCACCGAGGTCAAGGGCACGGACGCCGAGATCGTGTTCGAGGGCGACCAGCCGACGGTCAAACCGAGCAAGGTGGGCCGCCAGATCGACTGGAAGATGTCGCTCGAGCCGTACCTCGACGTCATCAAGCAGCCCGACGAGCGCACGCTGACCGCCGTCTACAAGGAGAAGAAGCCGAAGACCACGACCAAGGAAGCGGAAGGCCTCGGGATCAAGGAGGTCATCGGCGAGTTCACTACCGGCGGGTTCGCTTCGGACTCCGGCGTCAACATCCGCCAGGTCGCGGCCGATGTCGACGGCGCGATCGTGAAGCCGGGCGACACGTTCAGCCTCAACGGCTACACCGGCAAGCGCGGCAAGGCAGAGGGCTACGTCGAAGCAGGGATCATCGAGAACGGCGTGCCGGGCACGGCGGTCGGCGGGGGCATCTCGCAGTTCGCGACGACGCTGTACAACGCCTCGTACTTCGCGGCCCTCAAGGACGCTGGTCACCAGGAGCACAGCTACTACATCAGCCGCTACCCGATGGCGCGGGAGGCGACGGTGTTCATGTACCCAGACGGGCAGAGCGTCATCGACGTCGCGTTCACCAACGATTCGCCCACCGGCGTCGCGATCCAGACGTTCTGGACGCCGGAGAGCGTCACGGTGAAGATCTGGGGCACCCAGCACTACCGCGTCGAGTCGCAGACCGGCCCGAAGAAGAACATCAAGGAGGCTGGCACGATGAAGAAGGACGACCCGAAATGCGAGCCGTCGTCCGGCATCGACGGGTTCACGGTGACCGACACCCGCATCCTCTACGACATCGACACCGGCGAGGAGGTCCGCAGGGAGCCGCGCACGGTGCGGTACAACCCGCTCCCGGAGATCGTCTGCACGAAGAAGAAGGACAGTTAGCGTCCCTATTCGTGGTACCAGCGGACCTTGAGCTTGCGGACCGGGCTGACACCCCAGGCATGGTCGTGGTGCCGCCACCGGAACACCCGGTAGTAGTAGTCACCCGGACGGTCCCAGCGGATGCTGTACCGGTACCTGCTCTCGGGTGACAGTTGCCGGGTGCTGACGCGGACCCAGTCGCCATTTCGCCGAAACTCGATCCGCACCCACTTGCCCGCGTGGTCCGGCAGGACGCGCCCGCTCAGGCGCACACGCTCACCGGGGCGCGGCGTCGGGTCGGAGAAGAACGCCCGTACCTTCTGCCGCACGGCGACCCGGTGCCACCTCGATGTGACGCCCATGTACGTCGGGTTGCCGTGGTAGATCAGCCGGTACTCCCAGTTCTGCTTGGTCTTGCGGAAGAACCTCACGACGCCGTTCTGGTTGGTCTCCCGCCACGCCATGGTCTGCCAGCTCGTGTCACCGGGTGGACGTCCGATCAGCCGGACCGACACGCCGGGTACCGGGCCTCCGGTATCGGTGCGGGTGTAGGTGCCCTTCACCCGCACGGTGTCACCGAAGGTGATGAACCGCGAGCTCTGCCAGGACCGCACTTTGGTGCCGATGAGCCTCGTCGTGTCGCTCGGACCTGCGCCTGACGCGCTGTACGGGGTGACGCGGAACGTGTGCGACTGGCGGGGCGCGATGTTCCTGACGACCATGCGCCTGGCGCTCGGCCCGACGTCCTTGACGAACTCGCCGTCTACGTGGACACGGTACTTCGTCACGCCGCCGCGTCCGGGCCAGTACGGCTGCCGCCATGTCAGGATCGCCTTGGCGCGCCTGCCGATGGACTCCAGATCACGCACCATGCTCGGGGTGGCGTCGCCGCAGTTCGGTTGCTTCACGCCGTTGACCGTGCACGCGACGTACGTCGCGGTGTACGTCGTCCTCCTGCCCGGCGCGATGATCTCGTGGCTTCGTGGTCCGTCGTCTGACCACTTGACGAACTGATAGTCCGGCCCTTGCGAGAGCGGCGCGGCGATCGTGTTGTGCGAGCCGACGATGACCCGGTGACTGAAGGGCGTCTGCTCTTCTTGCCCCTCGCCGACGACGAGGTCGAGACCGCTCGGTTTGGTATCGAAGTCCAGCCACACGGTCTTCGGGTCGAGGCGGATCGTCTTGCTGCCGCGGTTGCCGTCGGAATCCGTGGCGGTCAGCTTGAGGTCTATATAGGACGGATAGCTGTGGTCAATCGTCGTGAACGATCCGGATTTCGCGCTGCGGTACGTCTGTATCTCGTGCGGGTGGCAGTCGTCGATCGACTCGCAGTGTTGCAACGTGACCGTCCAGTCCAGCCCCTCTTTGGGCAGCGTGCCGTCTTGCGGATCAGTTGCGCTTCCAGAGAACGAGATCGTCTCGCCCACCCGCCAGGTCGTATCGGACGTCGGGGTGTCGATGGTAACGGTGGGTTCCTGCTGCGGTGGATTGCCGACCGTGATGGTCACTTCATCCACATCAGACAGTCCACGGAGGTCGGTCACCCGCAGCTTCGCCCGCACGATCGACTGCTGCTGGTAGGTGCGCCGCGCGGTCGGCGTTGCGGCGTCATCGAACGCGCCATCGCCGTCGAGGTCCCAGGCGTAGGTGAGCATCTCGCTGTCCGGGTCGCTGGACGACGTGCCGTCGAAGTCGACGGTCAGCGGGGCCGGGCCGGACGTCGGATTGGCGCTGGCCACGGCGTTCGGGCGGTTGTTGCCGTCGTTGTAGCTGATGCGGTGCAGCTCACCGACGTCGAGCGCGATGTAGTACAGATCGCTGCCCGGCCCGATGAGCAACTGCACCGGGCGGACGACGTTACCCGCGAACAGCTCGATGTTGCTCCGGTTGGGTTGGCCGTCGGTGCCGCGCCGAATCGCCCAGATGCAGCCGCGCGAGGAGTCCGCGAAGAACAGCGCGCCCCGGTAGCCGAGCGGGTAGTCGCTGGCGCCGTCCTCGAACGCGATGCCGCTGATGGAGGAGCCGCCAGTGCCGCAGTTGTCGCCCGCGACGACCTCATTCTGGTGGTGGTAGGCGTAGTACGGTCCGTTTTGGCCCGCGCCGGTGTAGAGCGTTTCGCACGCCGTGAGGTCGGCGTTGTTGTAACCAGGCTGCTTGATGCCGCCCTCGTAGCACGGCCAGCCGAAGTTCTCGGCGGTGGCGTCGGCGGCGTTCGGGATGCGGTTGATCTCCTCCCACTGGCCCCACCCGACGTCGCCCACCCAGATCTCGCTGGTGCCGGGGCGGAAGCTGAACCGGAACGGGTTGCGCATGCCGTAGGCGATGATGCGTTGCTTCTTGGCGTTTCGGCTGCTCGCGAACGGGTTGCCTGGCAGCGGAGCGCCGGTGTCCGGGTCGACGCGCAGGATCGAGCCGTCCATGGAGATCGGGTCGCCCGCTGGCCGCCGCGCCGACTGCGACCGCAGCGCGCCGCCTCTGGCGTCCGGCGCGGTGAGGTCGGTGCCCGCGGCCCCCGGCGGGTCGCCGCACGGGTTGCCCACCTGGCCGTAGTCGGCGAACGTGAAGCTCGCGCCGTCGCCGGAGCCGACGTACAGCGCGCCGTCAGGGCCGAACGCGACGGTCCCGATGGAGTGGCTGGGGTACTGCTGGCACCAGCCGGTGAGTAGCGGTTGGTGGCTGGTCGCGACCCCGTTGCCAGCGATGGTGAGCCGGGACAGCCGGGCCTTGATCACGCAGCCGTCGTCGTTTGGGCCAGGCGGGTTGGGGCACGCGTCGCCCCACTTGCCACCGCCCGGTTTGCGGTCGAGGCTGTAGAGGACGTACAGGTACGGCTTCGCGGGGTAGTCCGGGTGGACGGCGAGGCCGAGCAGGCCGCGGTCCCAGTAGTCGTAGACGTCCGCGCGCAGGTCGGCGGTGACGGTGGCGGTGGTGTCGGTGAGGTCGTCGAACGTCTTGACGATGCCGCTCTTCTCGGCGACGAACACCCTGTCGTCGTCGGCGAACGACGCCGCCGTGGGGACGTCGAGGCCGCTGAGGACGACGTCGTCGGAGAAGCCGCTCGGGACGACGGCGGCCTCGGCGGTCGCGTCGGCCGCTGCGGTCGCCGACGCGCCGGTCGTCGCGCGGGCCGCCGGGACCGCGCCCGACGCTGGCTGCGCGGTGACCGGCGTGATCAGGCCGACCGCGACGCACACGGCGATGGCACTTCGCGCCAGCGCCGTCCGAGTTGGCGCACCTCGCTGACGCAGCACCCGCACCCCCGGAGGTTGATCGTGTTAACCAGGGGTCGCTCGCGGTGGTCAGGAAGTTTCACACCACGTCGGATCTCCGCACAGATTGCTCCAAACAGCCCAGCGTCCCGGGTCACACATCGTGTCCCCCGCTCGCGACGCCGTGTTCCCCGTTCCCGACGGCGTGTTCCCCGTTCCCGGTGCCATGTCCCCCATTCCCGACGGCGTGTTCCCCGTTCCCGGTGCCATGTCCCCCGCGCTTGCCGACGCCGTGCTCGTCGCTGCGGACGCCGTGCCCTCACCTCAAGCGTGGCCAGCTCAGCTTCGCCAGGGATATTGCGCCAATCGCGCCGGAATCGACGCCGTTTGCCCGGTTTTGGTGACAATTTGCCTGGCGAAGCACGGGGAGAGGGCTGGGCGAGCAGGCAACGGGGAAGACAGCGTCGCGAGCAGGGAAGACAGCGTCTGGAACGAGGAACACAGCGTCTGGAACGGGGGACACGGCGTCGCCACCGCCGGACACAGCGTCCCGGATGCAGGACACGCGGGCCTAGAGGTCGGACACGACCCCAGGCCCGCGTGCCTTACGCGCTTACGCGATCAGGCGATCAGCGCACCACGCGCGCCACGGCTCAGAACGCCGCTTCGTCCAACTCCATCAGGCCGTTGTCGGCGGACTCGACGATCTTGCGGCGGGCGGTCAGCTCCGGCAGCACCGTCTTCGCGAAGAACGACGCGGCCGCGACCTTGCCGTCGTAGAACGGCTTGTCCTTCTCGCTCGCGCCGCCGTCCAGCGCCGCGATGGCGATCTCGGCCTGCTTCTGGAGCTGCCAGCCGACGAGCAGGTCAGTGGCCGACAGCAGCAGCCGCACCGAGTGCTGACCGATCTTGTAGAGGTTGTCCGGCTTGTCCTGCGACTCGGTGAGGTAGCCGATCAGCGTGCCGAGCATGCCCTGGACGTCGTCCAGTGCCTGCTTGAGCAGCGCACGCTCCTCCTTGAGCCGACCGTTCCCGCTCTCGGACTCGATGAACTGCGTGATCTCGCCAGCCACGTGCGCGAGCGCCTGACCCTTGTCGCGGACGACCTTCCGGAAGAAGAAGTCCAGCGACTGGATCGCCGTCGTGCCCTCGTACAGGGTGTCGATCTTGGCGTCGCGGACGTACTGCTCGATCGGGTAGTCCTGCAGGAAGCCGGAGCCACCAAGCGTCTGCAGCGCCTCGGTGCCGAGCAACGTCCAGCTCCGCTCCGAGCCACCGCCCTTGACGATCGGCAGCAGCAGGTCGTTGACCCGCTCCAGCAGATCGACGTCCTCACTAGCGGCCTTGCCCAGCGCGATCTTGTCCTGGTACGTCGCGGTGTAGAGGTAGACGCCCCGCAGCCCCTCGGCGTAGGCCTTCAGCGTCATCAGCGCGCGGCGCACGTCCGGGTGGTGCGTGATGGTGACGCGCGGCGCGGTCTTGTCCAGCATCTGGGTGAGGTCGGCGCCCTGCACGCGCTCCTTGGCGTACTCGAGCGAGTTCAGGTACGCCGTGGACAGCGTCGAGATGGCCTTGGTGCCGACCATCATCCGCGCGTGCTCGATGACGTCGAACATCTGCGCGATGCCGTCGATCTTGTCGCCGACGAGCCAGCCCTTGGCGGGGGTGCCGTGCTGGCCGAAGGTCAGCTCACACGTGGT
>WHTY01000179.1 GCA_009377475.1 Actinophytocola sp. | reverse complement strand
GCGCTGGACATCAACGACCGGCCGGTGGTGATCGACTTCGTCGTCACGAAGGACGCGCTGGTGTGGCCGATGGTGGCGTCAGGCACCAGCAACGACGAGATCCTGGCCGCCCGCGACATCCGGCCGTTGTTCGACGACGACTAACTTCGCTACTACCGGCTGGATCGTCGTAGAACCCGACCGGCACGGCACCCGGTTGGTTCTCCGTCGGCGACCGCTTGTTCCCCGTTGATCCAGACGTCTCGTACGCCGGTGGCCAACTGGCAGGGGTCGGTCCAGGTGGCGGTGTCACGGATGGCGGGGGCGTCGAACACGGCGATGTCGGCGCGCGCGCCTTGGGTGAGCACGCCGCGGTCTGTGATGCCGATGCGTCGCGCGGGCGCGAGGGTTGCTTTGTGGACGGCATCGGTGAGGGTGAGCCGTCCTTCGGTGGCCACGTAGCGGTGGAGGAGGCGCGCGTGGGATCCGTAACTGCGTGGGTGTGGCCTGCCCGGTGCGGTGACGGGCATGGCGGTGCCATCGCTGCCGACGATGGCGAGTGGGTGTGCGAGGAACGCCGCTACGTCCTCTTCGGTGCGGTAGAACAGGACCACTCGCGCTCGGTTGCCGTACCGCATCGCGAGCCGGAGACACAGCTCTTCCGGCGCCATGCCCCGCATCTCGGCACCTCGGGCGATGCTGAGGCCTTCCAGATCCTCGTCGTCGGGCCCGGCGAGCGAGACGACGACCCGCTCCCAGTCCCACGTGATGCTGCCGAACAAGCCCTCCGCTAGTTCATCGCGGGCTCTGACGAATCCCGCTCGGTCCGCGAGCACGCGCCGGATCCTGTCCTCGCCGTCGGCTTGCACCCAAGCGGGCAGGTACTGGGTGAGGGAGGACGCGGACGCGTCATAGGGATAGACGTCGTACCGGACGTCGATGCCCGCGTCGACTGCCTGCTGAAAGTGCGCGAGGACGTCGTCGGCGCGGCCCCACATACGGGGGTCGTTGAGCGCCAGGTGCGAGTACTGCACCCGGACACCGGTGGCCTTGCCGACGTCGATGGCTTCGTCGAAGGAGTCGAACGGATCCGGTGTCGCCCTCGCGTGGGTCGCGTACAGCGCGTCGTGATCATGTACGACCCGTGCCAGTGCGTTGATCTCGTCCTGGCCCGCGAACTGGGACGGGACGTAGCTCAAGCCGGTGGAGAGCCCGAACGCCCCTTGGTCGAGGCACTCGCGCAGGAGTCGCTCCATCGTGCGAAGGAGGTCGCCGTCGACGGTGACGTCGCGGGTGCCTGCCGCGGCGATCCGGAGTGCTCCGTGTCCGGCGAGTGGTGCCACGTTCATGATGGGCCGGTAGGCGTCGACGGCGTCCGCGTAGCCCGCGAAGTCGGACCATGGGATGTTCGTCCGTGGCACGCTGATGCCGCGCAAGAAGTCGACGAGCGTTTCTCGCCGGTGCGGGTGGACAGGGAAAGGTGAGAACCCGCAGTTCCCGACGACCTCGGTTGTCACGCCTTGCATGATCTTGCTCGTGGCGGAGGGATGGTGGACGAAGCTGAGGTCGGAGTGGGTGTGGATGTCGATGAATCCAGGCGTGATCGTCATGCCGGTGCAGTCGATCTCGTCGCGCGGGTGTGCGGGGACCGCGCCGGGCGGTGTCACCCTGCTGGTGACCTCGCCCGCGATGGCGACGTCACCGGTACGCGGTGGCGCCCCGGTGCCGTCGACGATGGTCCCTCCCCGTAGCCAGGTCTCGGTCTTCGTCATCGTCACCTGCTCAGAACCAGGTTCGGGCGATGTCGACGAGAGTCCGGTCGTCGTCGACGATGGGGATGAGCCGCCACTTGTCGAGGGTGGTGCAGGGATGGGAGATCCCGAATCCGATGAGGTCGCCGACCTCGACCACCCGGTGCGGGTCGCCGTTGCCCGCGGGTGCGGCGAGCCCCAGGTAGGCGTGCTGGTCATTGAGCCGCGTCACCGTGCACGGCGGCGCCGGTTCCACCTGGGTCGCCCCGCGACGTAGCACGGAGTGGGGGATGGGCAGGCCCGCGTCGGTACCCGCGTCACGCTTGCCGAAGTCGGCGATCGCCAGATCCGGTTCCGGCCGCGACAGTACCCGTGCCCACAGCTCCAATGCTGGTTCCAGCAGCAGCGGCGCGGTTCGTCCCGCCATGGCGCGACGGATGTCCGCGTAGGCACCGGAGTCGTGGGTGGCGTAACACCCACTCCGCACGACGACTCTGATCGGTCGCCCCGCACGCCAGACCGCGTCGAACTCGTCGCGGACCAGTTCGACGAACGAGCTCCCGCCCGCGGTGACGATGAACTCCACGCCGTCCGCCGCCCACCGCTGGTAGACCTGGTCCGCGACGGCGCGCAGGTCTCGCAGGTAGTCCGTGACCTCGTCGATGTCGCCGTCCGCGCCGAGAATGCCCTCGAAACCAGCGACCCCGGCGAGCCGGAGGTGGGGTGAGTTCGCGACAAGGGCGGCCACATTCAGTGCCTCGTCTGCGGTGCGGACACCGGTACGTCCGCCTGTGACGCCGTACTCGAGCAGGACGGGAAGATGCCTGCGCTGATCTCGCGCGCTGAGCACTGATTCCAGCGCGACGACCGCCGCCGACGAGTCGACGTAACACAGCGCCGTGAACCGCTCATCGCGGTCGAGTTTCGTGCCGAGCCACGCGATGCCGTCAGGATCAACGACCTCGTTGGCGATGAGCACGCGCCCGACGCCCATGCCGCGTACGGCGGCCGCCTGCGTGCAGTTTGCCACCGTCGCGGCCCAGGCCCCGTACTCGAATTGCCGCGCGATGATTTCTGGTGACATCGTGGTTTTCACGTGCGGTGCGAGCGATATTCCCGACGCCGCACAGAATTCCCGCATTTCCCGCAGATTTCGGCGCAGCGCGGAATCGCGCAGGAGTAATACCGGGCTCGTGAATCCGCGCGGAGTGAGCCCCAGCTTTCCGCGAAGCTCGCCGATCGAGCACCCGGCTGTATCCTGGGGAAATCCCTTGCTGTGCGGCTTGACCCGAAGCTCAGGGACGGTTGCAGCGCGCGAGACTGTCATATGCGGCACCAGAAAAAAATAGGTCGAAACAAACGACGATTCGTCGCGTTTTAAATGATATTACGAAAGCAACCACGTTGCGTCAACGAACCATTATTTTGCGAGAACTTTTACCGATGCGGTGAAAATGGCCGAAAGTGAGCACGTGGGGTCATTTATCGACCTGGAGTAACGTCCCCAGCCGGTCGACGCTGGTGGCAGTGAGGAGTCCTCGCCGTGACGGTGCCTGAGCCCGATGATCTACCGCTCATCCCACGACCCCGACAGGTCACCCGCCATTCGGGGGAGATACCGGTCGGATGGTTGGCTATCGAGGCGCTCCCCGAGGACCTGTCGACGTACCGGGACCAGATCTTCGCGCTGGCCAAGCTCATCGCTGGCACTCCCGACCTGCCCGTGCTCCCGGTGACCTTCGACGTGCTCGACGGGCGGCCGGAGGAATACACCCTGCGCATCGAGCGTGAGGAGGTGCGGATCCGCGCTGCGGACGCGCTGGCCGCGCTCCACGCGTTGCGCACGCTCGTCGACGTGTGGGACACCAGCGACGGGCCGGTGTTGCCGCTCGTCGACATCGCCGATCGGCCTACGTTCGCCACCCGAGGCGTTTTCGTCGAGTCGTACGCTGGCGTCGACCACATGGACCTGGCCGAATGGCGCCGCCACATCGACCGGCTGGCGCAGCTGAAATTCAACACGCTCGGGGTGGCCATATACGGCTGCTGGGACATGCACCACGATCAGCGCAGCGAATGGCTGTTCACGCCGCTGGACGAGTTCCCCGAGCTGCGATCGCCACGACGCATGGTCACATGGGATCCGGCGACCGAGCGCGAGATCGAGTACCACTACCTGCCACGGATGTTCGAGGACGATTTCTTCGGCGACATCGTGCGTTACGCGCGTGAGCGCGGAATCGACGTCCTCCCGCAACTTGGTGGGCCGGGGCATTCGACGTTGATTCCCCGGTGCCTCCCGGAACTGTCCGCCGTCAACGACGACGGAAAGGCCACTGGATACGGGTACTGCGTCTCCCGTACGTCCGCGCGTGACATGATCGCTCGGCTGATCCGGGCGCTGGTGCGACAGCACCTCACGCCGAATGGTGTTCGCCGCTTGCACGTGGCTGGCGACGAGTACTACCCGATCCGCAATGTCGATCCGGACGACCGGCGGCGGGTCGTCAGTCCCTACTGCCGGTGCACCGGCTGCGGGCGACTGTCGCCAGGGCAGTTGCTGGTTGAGTATCTGGTGCTGGTGGGGCAGGTGCTGGCGGAGTACGGCATCACGATGGTGCATTGGCACGACACGCTCGTCCGGGAAGGCGTGCTTGACGCTTATCTGGATCGCCTCGGCGACGTCGGCGTGCCGGAGCCAGTGATCGCCTGGTGGAAGTACAACGATCCGGTGCCGACTCCCAGCACCGGTCAGGCGGAGACCTGGAGCTCTCCCACGACCGGGCTGGCGCCGTTCCTGTTCCAGCTCGACTTCCTGCCGAATATAGAGACGGTGCTGCGGCGCGGTCGGGCGGCCGGTACGTCCGGCGCGTTCGCCTACTCGATCGCCGATCCCGCGGATCACGCGAATATCGCGTTTCTCGCGGACTTTGCCTGGAACTGCGATCCGCCCGCAGGGGCGGTGTCGTTCCGGCACCGGTGGGCGCGACTCATTTGTCCCGACGATCCGGACACCGCGGGATACGTGCTGTCGACGGCAAGCACGATCACGGCGTGCTACCCGCTGATGATGTACATCCTCAACCACGTGCACCCGTTCTTCGCGACGACAAGCCCGGACGACACGACCTATCCCGACGCCGTCCTGGGCGCATTCGCCGCCGGCCAGCCCGCGTTGGTGGACGCGTTGCGGCAGGTGGTTGAGACGCTGCGGGACGCGCTCACGAGCATGCCGGATGGGCGCGACATGCGGCATTGGCCCAATCCGGTCACCGCATGGCGGAACGAGACAACACGCCTGGCGGACACCCTGGACCTGTTCCTAGCGGTGCTCGCCGCAGCCCGCCAGCCCGAGCCACCGACCGAACGAGAGACCGACCGGCTCGCGTCCCAGGCAGCGGCCCTGCTGCGGCTGACCGCGACGAGTAAGGCGCCCTACGTCGCTCCGGTGGCCCTACGCGAGCACTGGGGATTCGTCCGTGAGATCGAGCCGGTCATCAAACGGCTGCGTGACGCGGAGGGACTGCGTCCGGCCGAGTCCTGGTACGCCTGGATGCTCTGATCCTGGATCCACCGACCAATTCGGTCGTGATCAACTCCTGGCTCGCTGTTGATCTTTGTGTGGGTTTGTCGTGAAGAGGGCGCGTGGTATCTGCTGGCCTCGCATCCAGCGTGTCCACTTCATGGTTTCCGGTCGTGCCCGT
>WHTY01000015.1 GCA_009377475.1 Actinophytocola sp. | reverse complement strand
GGGACAAGAACTCGGCATTGGTCAGCTGCGCGGAGTCGTCAGCGATGCAGGCAGCATCAGGGCGCTCTTCCGCGCGCAGGTCCGGCAGCACCGAAAAATGCATGTCGCTCCTCTGTCGCGGGCAGTGTAATCCGGTTGTCGTCAGAGAGTAGAAACCAGAAATCGGCCAGGTAATAGGTCGCGGAAACGAAGCTCGGCCGTCCCTTCGTACCAGCGAAACAAACCGCGAGCAGCGCGTGCAGGGCATCATGGGCACGCACTGATCGACGTCGCGCCGCGAGGAGGCGAGTCATGCACCACCATCGGGAAGGGTCGGGGCAGCCGCTGGTGCTGATCCACGGCATCGGCCACCACTGGCAAGCGTGGCGTCCGGTGATCGACCGGCTCTCCGGATCGTTCGACGTCATCGCGACCGACTCTCCGGGGTTCGGCCAGTCGGCACCGTTGCCCGCCGGGGTCGAGCCGACGGTCGAGGCCTACACCGATGCGTTCGAGAAGTTCTTCCGCGACCAGGGGCTCGACCGGCCCCACGTCGCAGGCAACTCGATGGGCGGGGCCATCGCCCTCGAACTGGCCAACCGAGGGGCGGTCAGCTCGGCGACGGCGCTGTGTCCCGCGGGTTTCTGGACGAACGGCGAGCTGCGCTACGCCCAGACATCGCTCACCCTCGTCCACCGCATCCCGGCCGCCCTTTGGCCCGGCATCATGGCCATGGCACGCACCAGGCCAGGTCGCGGCGCGCTGTTCCCGCAGCTGCTCGCCCGGCCACGCGCGACACCGGGCGACGAGGCGGCGGCGACCCTGCGCGACCTGTGGGCTTCACGGGCGTTTCCCGATGTGCTGCGCGCATTCGGCGGTTACCGGTTCACGCCGGGTAGCGAGCTCGATCAAGGGCGAGTGACCGTAGCTTGGGGCGACAAGGACCGGCTGCTGCTGTACCGGCGCCAGTCGGCACGGGCGCGGACGGCGCTTCCCGAGGCACGCCATGTGCCGCTCGACGCGGGACACGTCCCATTCCACGACGCGCCCGACGCGGTCGCCGACGTGATCCGATCCACCGCGGCGGGCTGAGAGGAGTGACCGTGCGTAGCGTGCGGATCGCGATCATCGGGGCTGGCTTCTCCGGTCTTGGCATGGCCATCCGGCTGAAACAGGCAGGCATCGACGACTTCGTGCTGCTCGAACGCGCCGACGACATCGGCGGAACGTGGCGCGACAACAGCTACCCCGGCTGCGCGGTCGACGTCCAATCGCAGCTGTACTCGTTCTCGTTCGCGCCGAACCCGGACTGGTCGCAGGTGTACGCGCCCAACACCGAGATCTGGGACTACATCAAGCGCGTAGCCGCAGAGCACGATGTCGATCGGCACGTCCTGCTCAACACCGAGCTACAGGGCGGCACCTGGGACGACACTGCGGCGCGGTGGCGGCTTGAGACGTCGAACGGCGCGATCGACGCGCGGTACGTCGTCTCGGCGATGGGGCCGCTGAGCAACCCGGCACTGCCCGACATCCCCGGCTTGGACAACTTCACCGGCACGGTGTTCCACTCCGCCCGCTGGGATCATGACCACGACCTCACCGGCAAGCAAGTCGGCGTGATCGGCACCGGGTCGTCCGCGGCGCAGTTCGTCCCGGAGATCCAGCCCTCGGTCGCCCAGCTGACGGTCTTCCAGCGCACGCCGCACTGGACGTTCCCCCGCATGAACCGGCGAATCACCGCGCTGGAACGGGCGGCCTACCGGCGGTTCCCCGTGCTGCAACGGCTGGTGCGGGCCCGGCAGTACTACTACCGGGAGCTGATCGGAACGCTGCTACAGAAACCCCGCGCCCTTGAGGCGATCGCCCGGTTGCGGATGCGCGCGCAGGTGCGGGACCCGCAGTTGCGCGCGAAGCTCACCCCGGACTACCGCATCGGCTGCAAGCGCGTCATCGTCACCGACGACTTCCACCCCGCGCTGACTCGGGCAAACGTCGAGGTCGTTACCGAGAAGATCCTCGAGGTCACCCCGTCCGGGGTGCGGACCGCCGACGGCGCCGAACACCAGCTGAACACACTCATCCTGGGCACCGGCTTCGAGGTCATGCCCATCGCCGACCCACTGCGTGGCCGCGGCGGCGACACGCTGACCGAGCGCTGGCAGCACGGACGTTCGGCCTACCTCGGCACAACCGTCGCCGGGTTCCCCAACTACTTCATGCTGGTCGGCCCGAACACGGGGACAGGGCACACGTCCGTGCTGCTGTACGCCGAACCGCAGATCGACTACATCATCGACGCCGTCCGCCACGCCGAACGCCAAGGCGCAGCCGTCGAGGTGCGGCAGGAGGCGCAGGACGCCTACAACGCCGACGTGCGCGCCCGGCTCGCCGACACGGTCTGGCTCACCGGCGGCTGCCACAGCTGGTACCTCAACGAACCTGGCGGCAGCTCCGTACTCTGGCCAGGCCACACCGGCCGGTTCCAGCGGGCGCTGGCGCGCTTCGACCATGAGAACTACACCCTGCGCAACGCCCGAACGCAGAACACGGCGTCCTGAGCGTCGGACACGGCGATCAGAGCGACCGGAGCGCGGACGTCGCGGCGTTGTGCCCGCCCATGCCGTGCACCCCGGCGCCGGGCGGGGTGGCCGCGGAGCACAGGTACACGCCGTTGACTCCGGTGCCGGAACCGCCGGTAGGCGCGGCGGATCCGCGCGGGCAGCCGATCGCCGAGGATGTCCGCCGCCGCGCCGGGCTCGACGTCGAGCATCACGACGTCGGCGGGCGGCAGCTCGTCGAGTGACCGCACCCGCACGCCGGTCTCGATCGTGCCGCCGTGTTCGGCGAGGATCGCGGCGAACGCGCGGGTGATGATGGCCGACCCGCCCTCCGGTACCGGCCAGCCGTAGCGGTGCGCGATCGCGATCATCATCAGGCCGAGCGATGCCATGGCCGGCTGGGTCAGCGGATGGTAGATGTGCGCGGCGGCCCCGCCGTACAACGCCCTGGCCCGGTCGGTGCGCCACCGCCTGGCCAGCAGCGTGGCGGGCAGCAGTGCGCGCGAGCCGAACCGTGCGAGCCGCATCGGATGCTTGGGCAGGTGCGCCACCGGCCGCAGCAGGTCCTCCGCGAGGTCGTCGAAGCCATCGGCCAGCGGCCCGAACAGCGACCGCCACGAGTCGCCGTCCGGACCGAGCCCTGCGGCGGTGTCGTCAAGGGAGCGCACCAGCACCCCGGCGTCACCGTCGTCCAGCGGCTGCGCCAGGTCCACTTCGGGCCACCGCCACCGCACGCCGTAGCGCTCAAGGTCGAGCGAGCGCAGGAACGGCGAGCCGATGCCCATCGGGTGCACCGCGGAGCAGTGGTCGTGCAGCACCCCTGGCACGGTGAGCTCGCTGGTGCGGGTGCCGCCGCCGATCTCGTCGGCGGCCTCAAGCACCGTTACCGACAACCCTGCCCTGGCCAGCGTCACGGCGGCGGCGATGCCGTTCGGGCCGGAGCCCACCACGATCGCCGTACTCATCGCGTCATACCGCAGCGCCGCCCGGTGCCGGGGACGCCGGAGCCTGGTCGTGGCGTGCGGTCACCTGCACCGGAATCGTCGGATCGTCGCCGAGCCAGGGCTGCCGCGCCACCATGTCCGCGACCCGCACGTAGCCCTCCTCGATCACGCCCGTTGCGGCGTCCACGATGCGGTAGTGCTGCCGCTGCCGGTGGATCGGCTGCGACTCCAGCACGATCACCCGCACCTCGCCCGGCTCGAAGTGACACCGCTCCTGCATCGCCTCGATGAGCTGCTCGTGGTGCAGGTGTCCCTCGCCGAAGTTCCAGCCAAGCACCGTGCCCGCGACGAACTCGCCCTCGCGGACGTCGTACGCCTCGACGTCGTCCACCGTACGGGGCAATAGCCCGAGCAGGGCACGGCCGTGGTGATGCAGCGAGCGGAACACGACGGCCTTCTGCATCAGCAGCTCCGCCATCTCCTCGCCGTAGAGCGTGGTGAGCTGGGTCTTCTGCAGCTTGGACGACTTCGTGATGCACTCGTCAATCTTCGCCTCGCTGCCCTTGCGGAACGCCCACATGCTGGTCGCCCAGTTGCCCGCGTAGTAGCGCATGGACGGCAGGAACGACATCAGGTGCGGCTTGGCGTTACCCAGCGCGGGCATCAGCACGAGACATACCAGCAGGATCGCGCCGAGCAGCGGCGAGCTCAAGTCGAACACACTGACCTCGGCGTGGTGTCCGAACAGGAACAACGCGCCGAAGATGACGTAGATGTTCCATTCGAGCGGTACGCCGAGCGGGAACGTCGAGATGATGTGCAGATGGAAGATCACCATGATGATCAGGCCGATCGTCGTGGTGATGCCGCCATCGGAGAGCAGCAGCAGCAGCGGGATGCTGTACTCGATCACGGTGCCGGTGTGCGCGGCCGTCGCGGCCAGCTTCGACGGTCGGATGTCATCCGGGTAGCGCTTGAACAGCTTCCGCTTGATCCACTTGACGCGTTGCAGCGGGCTGTTGCTGATCATCACGGAGACGACGAACGGGAAGTGCCGGTTCAGCTTCGACGTCGCCGCGCCCCACCAGATCGCCACCATCAGCAGCTTCAGCCCGATGATCATGTCACCGAACGGAAAGAAGAAGATCAGCAGCGGCACCCAGTACTGCTCGGCGCGGGCGGCGAGGAAGATCGTCTTGTCCCGCAGGCCGAGCAGCGGAAGCAGCACAACCAACGGGATCAACCGGGACGGCTCGATCAACCCGAGTTCACTGCCTGGCGCGGTGCCGCTGCCAGGGGCCATGAGCAGCCACACGCCTGCCGCGATCACGGCTGCGTACAGGACGACGTCCACTATGGACCGCCGGGTGCCAGCGGTGAACGGCACCGTGCCTGGCCACGGTGGTAGCCGCACCGTGTTCGGCCGCAACCAGTACAGGAACGCCCCGACTGGCGGCAGGAACCGGAAGGTCAGCGGACCGGACGCGCAGCCGAAGCCGAGCACTTCGAACAGCAGCGTGAAGACAATGACCTTCTGGTAGACGATCGGCTCTGTCCACCAGGAGCCGAACTCGGTCCACGAGCCGAGGCCGGGGGTGGTCGCCGCGATCGCCGCCAAGCCGCCGACGACGTACGCGGCCATCTTGACGATGTAGACCACGTAGACCGAGACCGGCGAGCCGAAGCCGTCCTGCGCCCACTCGATCGCGAGGGGCTTGATCCGTTGCAGCAGCGGCCGTTGGCGCCATTCGCTGATCTCGAACTCGGGCGCGCGGGGTGCGATGAGTCCCATGGGGTGTCTCCGGTTCCGTCAGTGCAGGGGCGTCGTCTCTGCCACAGGACGGTAGGAATCACCAGCCGCACGAGGTACGGGTCGCTGTAACGAAGCCGGGCAGCGGATTCGGGTCGCGGACACAAACCGCTCAGGGCTGCCGCAGCACGGCGCCCCCGAACCAGTGGCAGGCGCGCAGCGCCAGCTCGACGGACAGCGCGTCGTCACGGACGCCCCTGCCCAGCTCCTGCTCCGCGCGCCGCACCCGGTATTGCACCGTGTTCTTGTGCAGCGTCAACGCCGACGCCGCCGCGAGGTAGCTGCACCCGGCCGCCAGGAACACCCGCAGGGTCTCGCGCAGCCTGGCGTGCTGGCCGTCGTCGATGGCGAGCGGGCCGAGCGTGTCCTGCACCCACACCCGGGTGGCGGGCAGGTCGGCGCACAGCAGCGCGACCGGCCCGACGTCGCGGAACAGCGTCAGTGATGCCTCGCCGCCCGCGATCACCGCGACGGCCTGGGCCTGCCGTGCCTGCTGGTGGGTGCTGCGGAAGCCGTCCACGCCGCGCCCAGGGCGTCCGATGGCGATGTTGACGTCGTCGCCGCACGCCCGCGCGGCTGGCGCGAGGCTGTCGGCGGTCGGTTCAGGGGCGTCGCGGTGGATCGGCAGCCACGCCCAGCCTTCGGCCTCGTCGGTGGGCACGAACAGCGGCCGCGCCCCGCAGCCAAGGTGCTCGGCAAGGGTGCGGGAGTACCGTTCGAGCACCGAGATCTGGCTGACCGGCGAACCGCGTTCCACCGCCCACAGGACCACGCCGAGGTGTCGCTGGCGCTGGAGCCGGTAGCCCAGGGTCTCCTCCGCGAGGAGGACGTCGACGTGGCTCTCGTCGAGCAGTTCCCTGATCCGCGCGGCTCTTGCCGCGTTGCGGTTGGCGAGCCAGCGCTCCCGCTCGTCCTCGTAGACGGTGAGCACCTGCTGCGACACCCGGTCGATGTAGGCGAAGCTGATCGCGGTGAGCCGCTGCGCGACCTCGGCGAGCAGCGCCGGATCGTCGCCGGTCAGCTCCTCGAACGCGCGTTGCAGAAAGGAGTCCTGCCCGAGCCGGTACGCCCTGATCATCGCGTCCACCGCGACACCGTGCTGGGCGAGCCTGCGGGCGTACTCCACCGCGGCCGACGGCACTTCCACCCGGTCGATGTCGATGCCGTGCTGGAACATATGCAGCACGGTCTCGACGTTGCCCGCCACGCTCGCGCCGAGTAGCTGGATCAGCCGCTCGTCGTCACCGAGCTGTTCGATCTCGCTGGCAATCCGGTCCGCCAGCGCCTGCGCCAGCGGTCCGAACTCCTCGGCGAGGACGTCCGCGATCGTGGCGATCCGCTCGGCGACGACGTCCGAGCGGTCCGCGTGTGCTCCACCGCGCTCCCGCATTCCGCGAGCCTAGAGGGTGCCCGCGCGTTGCGCCGTGTCCGACGCTCACGCCGCTGTGTCCTGCACTCCCGCCGTTGTGTCCGACGCTCACGCCGCTGTGTCCTGCACTCCCGCCGTTGTGTCCGACGCTCACGCCGCTGTGTCCTGCACTCCCGCCGTTGTGTCCGACGTTCCCGACGCTGTGTCCTGCGTTCGTGACGCCCTCACATGTGCATGCTGGTGGCGAACTGGTGCGCGGCGGCGTCCACGATGTCGTCGCCGGTCGCGTCGATCTCGCCGTTCAGCCACGCCACGATCAACTCCGCGAGCCCGCCGATGAACAGCAGCGCGTTGATCTCGTCGCGTGGCGACGGCAGCGCGTCCGCGCCATAGAGTTCCCTCGCCTGGGTGACGACGAGCTGCGCGAACGTCCGCAGTAGCTGGTGCCGCCGTCGGCGCAAGACCTCCGTGCTGGCCGACTCGACCAGCGCCGCCCTGCCGATACGCTGGTCACCCTCGATGACCTCGACAAACGCCGCGATTGCCGCCCGCCCCCGCTCCGCGGGATCGCCGACGGCCCGCTCCAGCGCGTCGAGCACGATGTCGCGGAGCTGATCCGCGATCCGGTCCATGACGGCAAGCAGCAATTCGTCTCGATTGCGGAAGCTCTCGTAGAAGTAGCGCTCGGTGAGCTTCGCGGTCACACAAACGGCGGTCATCGTGGTGCGCGCGCAACCCTGCGTACCCAGCAGTTCGAGACCCGCGTCGAGAAGCTGTTCCCTGCGCTGCGCTTTGCGGTCGCGCGCACTGACCCCGCGGTAGGGGCGCGTCGGTGTCGGCACGTCCCCCATCTTGACAGACGTCCAACAGCGACGGATGCTGTTTTCTTGACAGAGTACCCTGTCAACTTTGGGAGACGTCGATGGGCACCGTTCTCGCCCCAGCGCCGCCGCACAGCGACCTCGCGCCGATCCCCGGCAACCCCGGCTTGCCGATCGTCGGCTACACCGCTCGCTACATGCGAGATCCGGTAGCGATGTGGCGGGAGCGGTACGAGCGGTACGGGCCGGTGTCGTGGTTCGGCGGCTTCGGCACGCGGTTCGTTTCGCTGCTCGGCCCGGACGCCTGTGGCGTGGTGCTGTCCAATCGCGACCGCGCGTTCGCCAACGGCGACAGTTGGCGTTACCTGATCGGGCCGTTCTTCGACCGGGGACTGATGTTGCTCGACTTCGACGAGCACATGGCGCACCGGCGGATCATGCAGCAGGCGTTCACCAGTCAACGCCTCGCGCGCTACGCCGAAGGACTGAACCTTGCGATCGAGGAGGGGCTGGCCGACTGGCGACCGCAGCAGGGTTTCCGTGTCTATCCCGCGACCAAGACGTTGACGCTCGACCTGGCGACCAGCATCTTCATGGGCGGCGCGGAAGGCACCACGCGCACGCAACTCGACCGGGTGAACAAGGCGTTCATCGACTGCGTGCAAGCCGGTACGGCGATCGTGCGGCTCCCGATGCCAGGCGGCCGCTGGTGGCGTGGCCTGCGAGGGCGGGCCGCGCTCGAGACGTTCCTGCGGCAGTACCTCCCCGCGCGGCGCGCGGGCGACGGCGACGACCTCTTCAGCGCGTTGTGTCAGGCCGAGTCGGACGACGGCGAGCGGTTCAGCGACGACGACGTCATCAACCACATGATCTTCCTGCTCATGGCGGCGCACGACACGTCGACCATCACGATCTCCACGATGATGTCCTACCTCGGCCAGCATCCCGAGTGGCAGCAGCAGTGCCGGGACGAGTCGCTGGCGCTGGACGCCTATCCGACGTACGACCAACTGGGGCAGCTGGAGTCACTGGATCTGGTGATGAAGGAGGCCATGCGGTTGGTGACGCCGTTGCCGACGATGGCGCGGAACGCCGTCAAGGACACCGAGGTGCTGGGGTATTTCGTGCCGAAGGGCTCGTTCGTCGTCGCGACACCGATCTTCACGCACCACATGCCCGAGTACTGGCCGGAGCCGGAGCGGTTCGACCCCGGCCGGTTCGCGTCGGACCGCCGCGAGGACAAGGTTCACCGGTACGCCTGGCAGCCATTCGGCGGCGGCGTGCACAAATGCCTCGGCATGCACTTCTCCGCAGTGGAGATCAAGCTGGTCATGCATCACCTGTTACGGCGATTCACCTGGGGTGTCCCGCCGGACTACCGGGCGCCGATGGACTACACGTCGTTGCCGTTCCCGAAGGACGGCCACCCGGTGGAGCTGCACGCCCGGTGACGTGAGGAATGCCGGACACGGCGGCGTGAGCGTCGGACACGGCGTCCGGAGTGTCGGACACGGCGGCGTTCACGGACATCGCGCACTGACGCCGAACGCACGACGCGTTCTGCGACACTTCCGGGTATGACGACGGCGGAAAACGGCAAGCTGCGCGCCACGACCGGCAGGCGCAGGGGGCGACCCGGCTACGACCTCGACTCGCTGCTGCAGGTGGCGGCCAGGCTGTTCTACGAGCGCGGCTACGACGGCACCAGCATGGACGAACTCGCCCGCAAGCTCGGCATCACCAAGTCCGCTATCTACCACCACGTGTCCGGCAAGGAGGAACTGCTGCGGCTCGCCGTCGACCGCGCGCTGGACGGCCTGTTCGCCGTCGCCGACGAGACCGAACAACTCGACGGCCGCGCGATCGACAGGCTGGAACACCTGGTCAGGGGCAGCGTGCTTGTGCTGTCCGAGCGGCTGCTGTACGTCACGCTGCTGCTGCGGGTGCGCGGCAACACCAAGGTGGAGCGTGCCGCGCTTGCCAAGCGGCGGGAGTTCGATCAGCTCGTCGCGCGGCTCGTTGAGCAGGCGGAAGCCGAGGGCGACATCCGGCCGGACGTCGATCCGGCGATCGCCGCGCGCCTGCTGTTCGGCATGGTCAACTCGCTGATCGAGTGGTACAAACCGCGCAACGGAGCCAACAGCGCCGCATTGGCCGACGCTGTGACCAAGGTGGCGTTCGACGGCATTCGGCAGCCACAGGCATAGCTCGCCGACGACCCTAGGCCCGACGCTCGTGGTCGTCACTTGATCGTGCGAACCCTGTTGATCAACGTGTCCAAATCCTTCATGAGCAGCGACAACATGTCGATCATGGGGGCATGAGCGGTCGTCGCGTCATCGCCAGGGTCGCGTTCGTCCTGATCTTCATGGTCACGGTGGCGCTGTTGCCGCCGCCGTACCTGTACGCCAAACCAGCGACCTCGGTGGACTACCCCGAACGTGCGACGGTGACGCACTTCTCCGGGCTGGCGTTCGACACCTGCTCCGCGCCGTCGCTGTCGACCATGCGCAAATGGCGGTCGTCACGCTATCGGGGCGTCGGCATCTACATCGGTGGGGTGACGCGCGCGTGCAGCCAGCGGCACCTGAGCAAGAGTTGGGTGCACGCGGTCACCGGGATGCGCTGGCGGCTGGTTCCGGTCTACACCGGCAAGCAGGCGCCGTGCCGCAGTCACGTGAAGAAGTTCCTCATCAACCCGAAACGCGCCCGTGCGCAGGGACAACGCGCCGCGAAGCACGCGGTGAAGCGTGCCGGCCGGCTCGGCATGCTGCCCGGCAGCGCGTTGTACCTCGACATTGAGTCGTACCCGGCGTCGCGGAACCGCTGCCGCAAGGCGGTGCTGCGCTACATCTCAGGCTGGACGACCTCGCTACACCAGCGGGGTTACCTCTCTGGGGTATACGTCTCCGGCGCGTCCGGCGGCGTCCACCTCGCCGACGCGTACGGCTCGCGCGCCTACGCGCGGCCGGACGCGATCTGGGTGGCGCAGTGGGACCACGACGCGACCGTGTCCGACCTGTATGGCCTCACCGACCGGCTCTGGTCGCACGGTCAGCGCGGCAAGCAGTTCCGGGGCCCGCACAAGGAAAAGCACGGCGGCGTCGCGATGACCATCGACAGCAACCGCTTTCGCGCGCCGGTGGCAACCGTTGCCAGACAGGTCCGCGTCACCAGTTCGGTGCCGCTCAAGGGCCGCGACCGCCCGACCAAGAAGTCCGGGATCATCACCACCTACCGGCCCGGCTCGACCGTCGGCGTCGTCTGCCAGCAGCGCGGCGCGAAGGCGGCGGGGACACGGGTGTGGAACCTGCTCGCCAACGGCACCTACGTCTCGGACCGGTACGTCACCACCGGCAAGGGACTACGCCCGTGCGTCTACCCCTACCAGGTGAAAGGCACCGGTCGGCTGAACAAGCGCACCGGGCCCGGCACCAGGCACGCGCTGGCCGGCGTGGTCTACCGCGGCGGGCTCGCCAAGGTCGTCTGCCAACGACGCGGGTCGGACGTCTTCGGCAACCGGGTGTGGAACAAGCTGGCCAGCGGCGCCTGGGTGAGCGACTACTACCTGGCGACGCCTGCCCGGCGCGGGTTCAGCAAACCGCTCCGCAAGTGCTGACGCCCGGCGTGACGGCACTACTGATGCGCGGCGCGACACCAGCGCCCAGCGCCGGCACCGAGTGTCACTGCGTGTAGCCGTCCAGGAATCTGCCGATGCGCCGGATGGCTGTCCCCAGTTCGTCGACTTCCGGCAGCGTGATGATGCGGAAGTGGTCCGGCTTGTCCCAGTTGAAGCCGGTCCCCTGCACGACGTGGATCTTCTCCCGCAGCAGCAGGTCGTAGACGAACTTCTCGTCGTCGTGGATGTTGTGCACGTCGAGGTCGATGCGCGCGAAGGCGTACAGCGCGCCGCGCGGCTTGACGCAGGACACGCCGGGGATCTCGTTGAGCGTCTGCCACGCCCGGTCCCGCTGCACAGCGAGCCTGCCGCCTTCGGCGGTCAGCGCGTCGATGGAGTCGTCACGGAGCGCGACCTCGATGGCGTGCTGCGCTGGGCCGTTCGGGCACAACCGCATCCCGGCGAGCATGGTCAGCCCTTCGAGGTAGTCCCGCGCGTGGGTGAGCGGGCCGGACACCACCAGCCACCCGGACCGGTACCCGGCGACGCGGTGGCTCTTGGACAGCCCGCTGAACGTCAGGCACACGACGTCGGGGGCGAGCGCGCCGAGGTGATGGTGCGTGGCGCCGTCGTAGACGATCCGGTCGTAGACCTCGTCGGACAGGATCATCAGGTGGTGCCTGCGCGCCAGCTCCGCGATACCGCGCAGCAGCTCATCGGAGTAGACCGCGCCGGTGGGGTTGTTCGGGTTGATCACCACGATGGCCTTGGTGCGATCGGTGATCTTCGCGGCGATGTCGTCGAGGTCGGGCTGCCAGTCGGCCTGCTCGTCGCAGCGGTAGTGCACCGCGGTGCCGCCCGCCATCCGCGTCACGGCCGTCCACAGTGGATAGTCCGGGCTCGGCACCAGCACCTCGTCACCGCCGTCGACCAGCGCGTGGATCGCCATGGTGGCGAGTTCCGAGACGCCGTTGCCGAGGTAGACGTCCGCCGCGCCGATCTCGCCGATGCCGCGCTGGGTGTAGTACGCGGCAACCGCTTCGCGTGCGGAGAGCAGCCCGCGCGAGTCGCCGTAGCCGTGCGAGGTGGACAGCGCGCGGGTCATGGCGGTCAGGATCGAGTCGAGCACCTCGAAGCCGAACGGCGCGGGGTTGCCGGTGTTCAGGCGCAGCACCGAGTGACCAGCCGCTTCGAGCGCGTTCGCCTGCTCGACGACTGGTCCCCTGATCTCGTAGCAGACGCCCGCGAGCTTGCTCGACTGCCTGAACTCCATCTGGCCCTCCTGTCGCTGTCGTAGCGGCAGTCTACTTGGTATTTCCAAGTCGCTGCTTGGAAGGTCCCACTTCTCGGCTAACCTGATGCGCATGTCGCGTCGTAGCTATGCGCACTACTGCCCCATCGCCAGGTCGCTGGACGTCGTCGGCGAGCGCTGGACCCTGCTGATCGTGCGCGAGCTCGCGCTCGGGCCCCGCCGGTACACCGACCTGCACGCCGACCTGCCCGGCATCAGCACCGACGTCCTCGCGACGCGACTCAAGGACATGGAGGCCAACGGGCTCGTTGTGCGGCGGCGGCTGAGCGTCCCCGTGTGGGTGTACGAGCTGACGGCGCGCGGACGCGGCCTTGTGCCGGTGCTCGCCGGGCTCGCGAGCTGGGGATCGGCGCTGCTCAGCGATGACGCCGATCCTACCGACGCGCTGCGCGGGCACTGGTTCGCCATCCCGGTCGCCACCGCGCTCCGGCAGGCTGCCGATGGCGCCACCGGCACGGCGCGGGTGCAGGTGGACGAGCACGGCTGGTGCCTGCGCATCGACGCGCACGACGTGGTGTTCCTCGACGCTGACGGTTTCACCGACGTCGCGAACGGCACCGACGTCGCGAACGGCACTGACGGCACCGACGTCGCGAACGGCACTGACGGCACCGACGTCGATGTCCTGGTGCGCCTCGACACCGCGACCGCGACCGCGCTGGCTCGCGGCGACGTACGACTGGACAAGGCGATCGCCAACGGCGACGTCCACGTGAAGGGTTCCTCGGCGCTCGCGGCGTCATTGACGCGGTGAGCGACGCGGCCGGAATCGCCACAAAAAGGGCCAACGACTCGTAGCGAACCGCTCGCGTGGCGACTTTCGGCAATGTCCCGCCACGCGGTCACTACTCTTCCCGAGGGCGACACGGAATTCGCGGCCGCACATGATCAACACCCCGTCACGTTAACCTGGCCGACCATCACTCGCGTGTCGGAATAGCTCACTCAATTGTCCCGATATTGACCGGGCGCCAATTCTCCCAGTAATTATCTAGTCGCCATTGACATCGATACCTTGCCGTGCTTCTCTATGTTTTCCCCAAACTAGCGAAAAGAAAGGAGAATCAGTGAAGAAATCACGTAGCATGATCTTCGCTGGGCTTGCCGCCGTGGCGAGTTTCGTCCTCATCGCCCCGTCCGCCACCGCCGCGAGCACCACGATTCACCGCGATTCGGCGACCGGCGATCCGTACTCGGGAAACGTGCACGGCTCGTTGATCTCGTCCGTGGTGCAGTTCGAGAGTTCGGCAGGAAACGCGACGTGTGACCAGTCCTCGCTGAGCGGTTCGGTGAACTCAGACGGCACCGGCGCCGACATCGCCGACGCGACCTACACCGACAGCAGCGCTTCCGATGGATCGTGCCCGAACGACCAGGGCGGCCGGACCGCCATGACGGCGACGAACCTGCCCTGGAGCGGCGGAAACGTCACCTACGCACCGCAAGCGGGCGGCCAGGGCGGCACGACCACCACCAACAACGTGTCGGCCAAGGTCGACTCCTACGACGGGTGGGGCGTCAGCATCACGTGCCATTTCGTCGGCGCTGGCGCGAACAACAGCGTGACCGGTTCGGTTTACAATCCCGACAACTCGAATCGTCCTGTGGGGTCGGTCGCGGAATCGCAGGCGCAATTGTCACAGGTTGAGATGACCTTGACGAGTGGTGATTTCGGATGCCCCAGCACCGCCACGCTCACCGCGACGTACCAAATTCTCGGTGAAACCGTCGCCGGTTCCGGCACATTCGACGAAACGCTTTACATCACCGGATAACTCCCCGTAGCCGGACGTTGGTCGACTTACCCTGCGCTCCCACCAGCGAGGGTAAGTCGGCCAACACCCCATTAGTCGTTGCGCACAAGAAAGTCTGTGCACTGATCTCTACTGTCGATCCGATCGCGGTGCCACCATGCGAAGTCGGGCAAACGGCAGGAAGGCACGCGGATGACACTCTCGCGTACGACCCGGATCGGCAGCCTGGCAGCGGCGCTCGTGGTGATGACCGGGGCAGCGCCCGCCACCGCGACGCAACCCGACGACCCGCCCTCCTCGCTGCCCTCGGTCGAATCCGGTGCGCGACCCGGCCCCGACGTCCTCTACGCCCCGCCCCCGGACGCGCCGAGCCTGGGTAACCACGACCCGCGGTTCGACGCCGAGCCGTTGCTGGTGTCCGGCACCGACGCCTACCGGGACGGCGAATACCTGTACCAAGACTTCCTCTACGACGACTGCGGCGCCAACTCCGACGGCGCTGGCGCGGACTCGCAGTCCGTCTGCGCGGGCGACGTCACCTATCCGACCGACGACGCCCGATACGGTGGCAACGCCGCCGACCTGGTGGAGTTCCGCATCGCCACCGAGCCGGACCGGGTGACCTACCGGCTCACGTTCAACACGCTGCTGGCACGCGACGCCACCATCGCGGCAATCGCTTTCGACGTCGATGGCAACGACAACACCGGCTCCGACACGCTCCCGCGCGATCCCGGCGCGCCGTTCCCCGGCACCGACGAGGTGATCACCGCGTGGGGCACCGGCGCGGAGCACACGTCGTCCGCCACCGGTGAGACCACGCCGCTGGACGTCAGCACCGACCTGACGGCGAACCAGGTGACCATCACGGTGCCTCGCGACGTGAGCGACCCGAGCGGCACCTGGGAAACCACCGTCGCCACCGGACTCCACGACCGCAGCAACGGCGGGTGGCTCCGGCCGGGGGCCACCGCGAACGAAACCGCACCTGGTGGCGCGGGCCCGCTCGACCCGACGCCGTCCGGCGTGTTCAACCTGGCGTTCCGGTTCGACGAGCCGGTGCTCGGCGGCAACACGCCACCGGACACCCGGCAGTCCGAGGCGATCGCGGCGCACGAGCCGACCCGGTTCTCCCACCCGATCGACTTCGACGCGGGAGTGCGGCGCGACTCGGTGCCGGAGCACGGCACCACGATCCGGATGTTCCCGAGCAGGCTCGACCTCGGCGAAGGCCGCGACGTCGACGGCGGGTTCCCGCAGTACAAGGGCCAACTCCAGCCCTACAGCCTCTACGTGCCGGAAAGCTACGAGCCGGGCGAACCGGCTGGCCTCACGCTGGCGCTGCACTCGCTGGGCCAGCGGTACTGGCAGTACAACGGCACCACCGGCATCCAGCAGATCGGCGAGGCCCGCGACAACCTCGTCGCCACCAGCTTCTCGCGCGGCCCCGACGGCTGGTACCAGCACGAGGCGGAGTACGACGTCTTCGAGATGTGGAACGACATCGCGCGCCACTTCACGCTCGACCCGGAGCGCACGGCGATCAGCGGCTACTCGATGGGCGGCTACGCGACGTACCGGCTCGGCACGCTGTATCCGGACCTGTTCGGCAAGGCGTTCAGCACCGTCGGCCCGCCCGGTGACGGCATCTGGCTGCCGCCAGCGGCGCCGACCGGCGGGATCGAGACGTTGACGAACCTGTGGCTGGAGAATGCCCGCAACGTGCCGTACCTGAACGTGGCTGCCGGGGAGGACCAGCTG
Source organism: Actinophytocola sp. (assembly GCA_009377475.1). Classification (GTDB taxonomy): domain Bacteria; phylum Actinomycetota; class Actinomycetes; order Mycobacteriales; family Pseudonocardiaceae; genus Haloechinothrix_A. Next base: position 53,860 of record WHTY01000015.1, on the reverse strand, counting down.
GTGCCGATCGTCGGGCCACGGGCGCAGAACCTGGGCGCGCCGGAGCACGGCATCCGCGGTTTCGACCAGCTCGGCTACCGCTTCCGGTTCGTCGTGTACCAGCCTGCCGAACACTTCACGCTGGCCGCGCTCGGCTACGACATCCCGATGGCGACGGACTTCCTCGGCGAAGCGCGGGTCAACCGCGACCCGCACCACGTCACGTTCTCGCGGGTGCCTGCCAGCGACGACCCCTCGCTCGGCCTGGTGCACGACCACGCCTACTGGGTCTCGGACCTCGACCTGGCAGACCCTTCGGGTGACACCGCCAAGGGCACCGTGGACGCCTTCAGCCACGGCTTCGGGCGCGGCGACGCACCGAGCACGTCCGGCACGGACGCAGGTGTCGAGCCGCTGCCCTACACCGAGGTGAACCGCACCTGGGGTGAGCGCCCGAAGATCCCGGTGGCCAACCGGCTCAATCTGGAGCTGACCAATGTCGGTTCCGTCGACCTGGACCTGGCTCGGGCGCGGCTGGACGGCCGTAAGTCGCTGACCGTCGAGATCACCGCTGACCGCGACGGCGAGGTGCGGCTCACTGGGCGGTTCGTGCCCAGCACACGGGTGTTGCGCGACGGCGTACCCATCGACGCGGACGTCGATCCGGGAGCGGCGCGGCTCCCGGTCGTCTCCGGCAGCCACACCTACACGCTGCTGCCGCCGGGGTCGCCCGGCCGGAGTTGATCAACTACCTGCGCGCTGTGACCACCAGTACCGGACGAACCGGACACGGCGTGGTCACAGCGCGCGGTAAGTTGATCGACTTCGCGACAGGGGGCCGCCCGGTGCGGGTGCGGAGCGTGTCACCCGGTTCGGGCGCCTGAACGTGTCCGCCCGCGGCGGCGAGCCGGGCTCACCCCGAGGCGGCGAGGTCCTGCTCGATCCGCTCGCACGCCGCCAGCAGCGGCGGGAGCATCTCCTGCCGCAGCACGTCGACGCTGGTCCGACTGGCGTGGGTGGCGACGTTGACCGCCGCGATCACCGTGCCCGACCGGTCCCGCAGCGGCGCCGCGATCGAGCGCAGCCCCTCCTCCAGTTCCTGGTCCACCAGCGCCCAGCCCTGCTCACGCACCTGCACAAGCTCCGCTCGCAGCCGTTCCGGCGACGTGATGGTCTGCGAGGTCAACGGCTCCAAGGTGGCCTCGGCGAGGTACGCCTCCAGCGCGTCGTCGTCGACGCCCGCGAGCAGGACGTGCCCCATAGACGTCGCGTAGGCGGGGAAGCGAGTACCGACGGTGATGCTGACCGTCATGATGCGCGACACCGCGAAGCGGGCGACGTAGACGACGTCGGTGCCGTCGAGCACGGACACCGAGCTGGACTCCCCCACCTCGCCGGACAGCTTCTCCAGGTGCGGTTGCGCCACGTCGGGCAACGTCATGCTGGACAGCACGGCGTAGCCGAGTTCGAGCACCCGAGGCGTGAGCGAGAAGCGCTTGCCGTCGGTGCGGACGTACCCGAGGTCGGCGAGCGTCAGCAGGAACCGCCTTGCAGCGGCGCGGGTCAGCCCGGTCGACTTCGCGACGTCGGACAGCGTCAGCTCGGCGGCGTCGGCATGGAACGCGCGGATCACCGCGAGCCCGCGTGCCAGCGACTGCACGAAGTGCGCACCGCGCTCGTCGTCCTCGCTCATCTCGGCTCCTTTCGCCACGAGCCTAACCGGCGGCGGGGTCACCCAGTTCGGCGAGCGTGCGCTGGGCGATGGCGAACGCGGCGTTCGCCCTGGGCACCCCGGCGTAGACGCCGGTCTGCAGCAGCACCTCGCCGATCTCGGCGGCGGTGAGGCCGTGGCGCACCGCGGCCCGGACGTGCATCGGCAGCTCGTTCTCGCATCCCAACGCCGTCAGCACGGCGAGGGTGACGCAGCTGCGGGCCCTGCGATCGAGGCCGTCACGAGCCCACACCGCACCCCAGGCGGAACGGGTGATGTAGTCCTGGAACACGCTGGTGAACTCCGTGGTGCTCGCGATCGCGCGGTCCACGTGCTCGTCGCCAAGAACCTCGCGGCGCACCGCCATGCCCTCGGCGTACGGGTCGGTCACGACGGCTCCTTGAGGTGAGCGAGCAACAACGACGTGACGGCGTCCGGCTTCTCGACGTTGCCGAGGTGCGCGGCGCCCTCAACCACCTCGAAGCGCGCGCCGGGGATGCCGTCGGCGATGCGCCGACCGTGTTCGGGTGGCGTCGCTGGATCCTCGGCGCCGGCGACGACCAGCGTCGGCGCAGTGATGTCGCCCAGGACGTCGAGCAGGTCCATGCGCTCGATCGCCCGGCAGCACCCGGCGTAGCCCTCGGCGGGGGTCGCCGCGACCATCCGCTGGTAGACGTCGATGCGATCGGGGTGCGCCGACGCGAACGCCGGTGTAAACCAGCGGGCGACCACGGCCTCCGCGACCGCGCCGGTCCCGTGCTCGGTCACCGTGCGCGCCCGGTCGGACCACGTCTCCGGCGGCCCGAGCTTCGCCGATGTGCAGCAGGCCGTCAGGCTGGCGATCCGATCAGGACGGTGCGCGGCGAGCCACATGCCGAGCATCCCGCCGAGCGACACTCCCACCCAGTGCACGCGCGGCACATCGAGCGTGTCCAGCAACGCGATGGCGTCCGCGCCCAGGTCATCCAGTGTGTACGGACCCGGCGGCACCGGGGAGTCGCCGTGGCCCCTGTGGTCGTGTCGCACCACGCGGTACCCGGCTGCGGCAAGCGGTTCGACCTGTGGTTGCCACATCCGCACGTCGCTGCCCAGCGACCCGCTGAGCACGACGACGTCGCCGTCGGCGGGACCGTCGCTGACGTAATGCAGCATCAGTGCTCCTTCCGTGCCTCGTGGTGTCGCAGTGCGCGCTCGACGAACACCCGTGCGCTGCCCAGGTAGCTCGCCGGATCGAGCAGCGCCGCGATGCGTTCCGCACTCAGGTGCGCGCCGACAAGCACATCCGCCGCCAGCGCGTCGACCAGCGGCTCCCCCGACGCGCAACACGCGGCGACGGCGTCGTGTGCCTTCGCCCTGCTGACGCCGTGCTCGGTGACGAGTTCGCTGGTGATCCGTTCGGCCAGGGCGTACCCGCCGGTCAGCTCGGCGTTCGCCCGCATCCGGTCGACGTCGACGTGCAGCCGCTCCAGGCTGGTGCGCAGCCAGCGCACCGCGCTTCCGGTGCTGCGCAACAGCTCCCGCAGCGGCCGCCACTCGGCGTGCCAACTGCCCGCCGCCCGCTGGTGTTCGTGCGCCGACGCGCTCAGCAGCGTCGCCACCAGGCCAGGCGCTTGTGCGGCGGCAGCGGCGGCCGACACCGCAGCGATCGGGTTCCGCTTGTGCGGCATCGTCGAGGACCCACCGCCCGACCCCTGCTCGGTGGCCTCGGCGACCTCGGTCTGCGCCAGCAGCGTGATGTCGCGGGCGATCTTGGCGACTGTCGCGGACACCCCGCCGAGCGCCCCGGCCAGCGTGGCGATCCGACTGCGCTCGGTGTGCCACGGCAGCATCGGCTCGTCGAGGTCGAGCCGGGCCGCGAGGTGGCGGACGACGTCGGGACCCCGCTCGCCCAGCGCGGCCACCGTGCCCGCCGCGCCCCCGAACTGCACCGCGAAGGTGAGCGCGGTCAGCCGGTCGGCGGCAGAGTCCATTCCGGACAGCCATCCTGCGGCGGTGAGTCCAAACGTGACCGGCACGGCGTGCTGCAGCAGGGTGCGTCCGGCTTGGACGGTGTCGAGGTGGTCGGCGGCCAGCCGTGCGAGCAGATCACCACAGGCGACGACGTCCTCGGCCAGTGCGGCGACGGCGTCCCGGGCGACCAACATCGCTGCGGTGTCCACGATGTCCTGACTGGTGGCTCCGAAGTGGACGAAACCGGCGGCCGCCCCGGCAACACGCTCGGTCAGGGCGCGCACCAGCGGCGCCGCCGGGTTGCCGACCCCCGTCGTCGCCGCGCCAAGCGACGCGACGTCGTAGTACTCCGCACGGCACTGCGCCGCGATCGCCTCGGCGTGCGCTGCGGAGATCAGCCCCGCGTCGGCCTCGGCGCGGGCGAGCGCGGCCTCGACGTCGAGCAGCGCCCGCAGCCACTCCGCATCGCCGACCAGTTCGGCCACCGGGCCGGCCGCGAGCACGCCGTCGAACAGTCCATCAGACATCGAAGAACACGGTCTCCCGCTCGCCCTGAATTCGCACGTCGAACCGGTAGCCGTCGTCGGTCCGGGTGGCGATCAGCGTGTCACGGCGTTCCGACGGCACCGACGCCAGCACCGGGTCGTCAACGTACGTGTGCTCGGGGAAGTAGACGCGAGTGACGACGCGGTGCAACAGGCCGCGCGCGAATACCGAGACGTCGATGTGCGGCGCCTGCCCGGGCAGCGCGCCGGGCAGGACGGTGTGGATCGCGTAGCCGCCGTCGCGGGTGTCGCTACGGCCGAAACCACGCCACCCCGACGACCTGCGCGGGTCGTCGGGATGGTCGAACCGGCCGTCCGGGTCGGCCTGCCAGGTCTCGACCAGCGCGTCGGTGATCACCTCGCCAGCGCCGTCGAACACCTGGCCGCGCAGCCACACCGCGCCCGGCGTGCCATCCGGGGCGACGTACGGCCCGTCGTCCCAGGTCAGGCCAATGTGCAGGTAGGGACCGACGGTCTGCGACGGCGTCGTCGCCAGCTCAGCCATGGCTCTGCTCCAACGGCGTCGCGTCCCTGCCGCGCAGCACGATGTCGAACTCGAACGCCAGCGCCCACTCCGGTTGCGTGCGGTCCAGGTCGAACCGCGATATCAGGCGCGAGCGTGCGTGCTCGGGCACCGAGTTGAAGATCGGGTCCTGGCCGAACAGCGGGTCGTCCGGGAAGTACATCTGGGTGACCAGCCGTTGCGTGAACGACCGCCCGAACAGCGAGAAGTGGATGTGCGCGGGCCGCCAGGCGTTGTCGTGGTTGCGCCACGGGTACGCGCCGGGCTTGATGGTGACGAACTCGTACCGGCCGTCGGCGTCGGTGAGGGTGCGGCCGACGCCGTCGAAGTTCGGGTCGAGCGGGCTGGGCCAGCGGTCGCCGGTGTGGCGGTAGCGGCCACCCGCGTTGGCCTGCCAGATCTCCACGAGGGAATCCGGGATCGGGCGGCCGTCGCCGTCGAGCACCCGGCCGTAGACGACGATGCGCTGCCCGATCGGTTCGCCCGCGTGCTGCCGGGTGAGGTCGTGGTCCAGCGCGCCGACGCGACCGGGTCCGAGCAGCGGCCCGGTGATCTCGGTGAGCCGGTGCGGCAGCAGTGTCAGCGGCTGCGTCGGGTGCCGGAGCGCGGTGGACCCGTAGCCCGGCGAGTCGAGCGGCGGGTGGCTGTCGGCGTCGCGCCGGTAGCCGACCAGCTTCTCTTGGGTCGTCATCACGCTTCCAGGACGACGGCCAGGCCTTGCCCGACGCCGATGCACAGCGCGGCGAGTCCCCAGCCGCCGCCACGACGTCGCAGCTCACGGGCGAGTTGGGCGACGACCCGGCCGCCGGACGCGCCGAGCGGGTGGCCGATGGCGATCGCGCCGCCGTTGACGTTGACGATCTCCGGGTCCAGGTCCGGCCAGTCGGCGAGGCAGGCCAGCGACTGCGCTGCGAACGCCTCGTTCAACTCGACGGCGGCCAGGTCCGACCAGCCGATGCCCGCACGGCGCAACGCGAGCTCCGCTGCCTGCACCGGCCCGATGCCGAACTCGTGCGGCTCGACCCCGGCCGCGCCCCTGCCCGCGATCCGCGCCAACGGCGTGACGCCGAGCCGGTCGGCGGTGGCCTGGTCTCCCAGCAGCAGCGCGGACGCGCCGTCGTTGAGTGGTGACGCGTTGCCCGCCGTGACTGTCCCCTGTGGACGGAACACGGGCTTGAGCTTGGCGAGCTTCTCCGGGGTGGTGTCGGGGCGGATGCCCTCGTCCCGGGTCAGTTCGGTGTCGGGTACCGGGACGACGTGGTCGTCGTAGAAGCCGTTGTCCCACGCCTTGGCGGCGAGCTGGTGGCTGCGCAGCGCGAAGGCGTCCTGCCGTTCGCGGGAGATCTGGTACTTGTCCGCGATGATCTCGGTGCCCTCGCCGAGCGAGACAGTCCACTGGTCCGGCATCTCGGGGTTGACCATGCGCCAGCCGAGCGTGGTCGAGTGCAGCGTCTCCGGGCCTGCCGGAAATCCCTTGGCGGGCTTGAGCAACACCCACGGCGCGCGGCTCATCGACTCGACGCCGCCCACCACCGCCAGCGAGGCGTCCCCGACGGCGATGGTGCGGGAGGCGTGCATGACGGCGTCCATGCTCGACCCGCAGAGCCGGTTCACCGTTGTGCCGGGCACCGACGTCGGCCAGCCCGCGAGCAGCGCCGCCATGCGGGCGACGTTGCGGTTGTCCTCGCCCGCCTGGTTCGCGTCGCCGAAGACCACCTCGTCGACGTCCGCCGGGTCGAGGCCGGTGCGCTCGGCCAGCGCGCGCAGCACGTGCGCGCCCAGGTCGTCCGACCGCACACCCGCCAGCGCGCCACCGTAACGGCCAAACGGCGTGCGCAGCCCGTCGAGGATAAAGACGTCCGTCACTGTATCCAATGGTTCGGACCTGCCAGCAGTCCTCACGATGAAGCCTCCTTCAGCGCCCGCAGCACCGCGAGCTCGTCGGATGTGGGCGCGGGCGTCGTGGCCACGTCGTCGGCGACCCGCAGCTCCCACCCGGTCGCCTCCCGCACCTGTTCCACCGTTACGCCGGGATGCACCCCGGTCAAGACCAGCTCGTGGCTATCGGGATCGGGCCGGAACACGCCGAGGTCGGTGATCACCAGCGTCGGTCCAGCGCCACGCAGACCGAGCCGTGCGCGCTCGCCGTTGCCCCTGCCGTGGCCGAACGACGTCACGAAGTCCACCTGATCCACGAAGCTGCGCTTGCTCTGCCGCACCACGACGTAGACCTCGTGGCAGTTGGCGGCGATCTCCGGCGCCCCACCCGCGCCGGGCAGCCTGACCTTCGGGTCGGCGTAGTCGTCACCGATCACCGTGGTGTTGATGTTGCCGAACTTGTCCAGTTGGGCCGCGCCGAGGAAGCCGACGTCGATCCGGCCCGGCTGCAGCCAGTAGTTGAACACCTCGGGCACGCTGATCACCGCGTCGGCGGTCTCGGCGAGGATGCCGTCACCGATGGACGCGGGTAGCCGGTCCGGTTTGGACCCCAGCGTGCCGGACTCGTAGATCAGCACCAGGTCGGGCGCGTGCGTGCGGCGCGCCAGGTTCGCCGCGGTTGACGGCAGGCCGATGCCGACGAAGCAGCGCTGTCCCCCGGACAACGCGCGCGCCGCCGCGACGGACATCATCTCGTCGGCGGTGTACGTGCTGGTCGTCATGCGTTGACCTCCTCACCGGCGCGAACCCGCTCGACCCAGCGCTCGAACTCGTCACGGTCGCGGCTGATGGCATCCCATGCCGCGTAGTAGGCGTTGTCGCGCTCGGAGTAGCCCTGCGCGTACGACGGGTGCGCGCCGCCGGGGACCTCGGCGACCCGGTCCACCGCCCAGGACGGCAGCACCATCCCGCCCGGCACCGGCTCCAACTCGTCGACGACCTCCTCCACCGTCACCAGGCTGCGACGCGCGGCGAGCACCGCCTCCTTCTGGACGCCGACGAGGCCCCAGAGCTGGACGTTGCCCGCGCGGTCGGCTCGCTGAGCGTGCACGATCGCGACATCCGGGTTGATGGCGGGCACCGCGGTCAGCGCCTCCCCGGTGAACGGGCACGTGATCGGCTTGATGGTGTCGGTGACGTTCGGCAAGTCGGTGCCGACGTAGCCGCGCAGCACCGCGAACGGCAACCCGGACGCGCCAGCTACGTAGCGGTTGGCCATCCCGGCGTGGCTGTGCTCCTCGATCTCCAGCGGCACCGGCCAGCCGTGCTGTACCGCGTCGCGGAAGCGGTGCAGCGAGCCCACGCCGGGGTTGCCACCCCACGAGAAGATCAGCTTGCGCGCGCAGCCAGCGCCGATGAGCTGGTCGTAGACGATGTCCGGCGTCATCCGCACCAGGGTCAGATCCCGCCGACGCTGCCGGATGATCTCGTGCCCCGCCGTGACTGGAATCAGGTGCGTGAACCCTTCCATGGCGACGACGTCGCCGTCGTGCACCAGCTCGGCGACTGCATCCCGTAACGACACGACCTCAGCCACGGCGCCTCCGTGTTCGCATAGCGTACGTTTGTTCTGCATATGAACGTAGCGGGCGGGGCGGACGGCGTCAAGGCGTCAGCGGGACGCCTGCCCGGTGGAACCCCGGATGGCCAGGTGCGAGGGCAGCACGACGTCGCGGCGGGGCGGATGGTTGCGAACCGGATCGCGCATGGACAGCAGCAGGTCGACGGCCACGCGCCCGACTTCCTCGAACGGGCCCGCCAGCGTGGTGAGCGGCGGGGAGCAGAAGTCGGCGCCGAAAATGTCGTCGTAGCCGACCACGCTGATGTCCTCCGGCACGCGCACGCCACGCTCGGCGAACCGGCGCAGCATGCCGATGGCGAGCAGGTCGTTGTGCGCGATCGCCGCGGTGGCCCCGCTGCCCAGCGCGGCGTCGGCCGCCGCCGCGCCGCCGTGCACCGCGGGCGGGAACGGCCCGAGCCGCGCTGCCGTCATGTCGAAGCGGCGCGCTACCGGCTGCACCGCTCGCCAGCGCTGGACCGCGAGCCAGGACCGCCTCGGGCCCGCCAGGTACACCACCGAGCGGTGGCCGAGCGACGCCAGGTGCTCGATGATCTGCCTTGTGCCGTCGACGTGGTCCACGATGGCGCTCGGCACCCCGCCGACCTGCCTGCTGACCAGCGTCAGCCGGTGGTGCGCGGCGAGTTGCTTGATCGCCTTGTCTGTCATGCGACTGGCCGCGATGACGAAGCCGTCCACCGACCGCCCCAGCCGCTCGACGTTGCGTGACTCCAGTTCCGGCGACTCCTCGGTGTCGCCGATGATCAGTGTGCAGCCCGCCGCGCGGGCCTGCTGCTCGGCGCCCCGGATGATGCCGAAGAAGTGCGGGTTGGTGATGTCGGCGACGGATAGTGCCAGCGTCTGCGTCCGCCCCGAGGGCAACGCCCGTGCCAGTGGGTTGGTGCTGTAGCCGAGCTGCTCGGCGACCGCGACGATGTGCTCCCGCGTGCGCGCGTTGACCCGGTCCGGGTTGGACAACGCCCGCGACACGGTCGACGTCGCGACCCCCGCCTCCCGTGCGACGTCGTAGATCGTCGGGCGCTTCGCATTCTCCGGTGGCACTGCCTACCTCCCCATCTGGGACCAGCCCAGTTCTACCCCTGCGTGGCAACTTTTGGCAACCGCTTGCCGCAACTGTTGCCGCCATCTTATCGTCGTCGAAACATCCGGCCGGTGCCCAGGTAACACGGCGCAGCGGCGACGCAACGAGGCGTGAGAGGAACGAGTTGATGCGGGCGATCCTGCTGACCCACCCCAAGCGGGTCGAGGTCGTCGACGACTGGCCGGAGCCGGAACCGGCGCCGGACGACGTCGTGGTCGCGATGCGCTCGGTGGGCCTGTGTGGATCCGATCTCGGGGTCTACGACGGCCAGCGCACCACCCCGGAGCTGCCCTGGGTCATGGGCCACGAGGGCGGCGGCGAGATCGTCGCCGTCGGCTCGGCCGTGACCGACCGGCACGTCGGCCAGCGGGTGGCGATCGAACCGAACTACTGCTGCTTCACCTGCCCCGCCTGCCGAGCTGGCAGGACGTCTGCCTGCCAGGACCGGGCGATCGTCGGCATCAACGTCGGCGGGATCCTGGCCGAACGGGTCGCGGTGCCCGCCCGGTTCGCCTGGCCGGTGCCGGACACGGTGCCGGACGCCGCGCTCGCCTGTGTCGAACCGGTCGCGGTGGCACAGGCCGCGGTGCGCCGTTCCGGCATCGGAGCGACAACCGAATGCCTTGTCGTCGGCGCGGGCTCGCAGGGACTGTTCACCTGCCAGGCCCTGCTGGCTGCCGGGGTGCAGCCGTTCGTGACCGAGCCCAACGCCGAGCGGCTCGCGCTGGCCGAGCGGCTCGGGGCCAAGCCCATCGAGCCAGGCGAGCAGCGGCGGTTCCCCTTCGTCTTCGACACCGTCGGCCTGCCCGCCGCCTGGGACACGTCGCTGCGGGCGACCGAACCCGGCGGCAGCGTCATCGTCATCGGGATGAGCTCGCAGCCGGTTCAACTGTCCACCATGGACCTCACGCGACGGCAGCTCACGCTGACCGGCTCGCTCATCTACGACCATCCGCACGACTTCGCGGCCACCGTGACGTCGATTGCCGGCCGGCAGCTCGTCCCGGAACACGCGCTCTGCGAGGCCATCCCCGCCGCCCGCGCGGCCGAGGCGTTCGTCGCGGCGGCCACCGCACCGGGCAAGACGTGGCTGGACCTGACGACCTGGCGGGAGGCGCCGCATGTCTGACGCGACCACCACCACCTCGACGCGCGGGCCGAAGCCGCCGCCGCGAGCGCTGCGGTGGCTGTCCTCGGCGGAGGCCGCGCTCGGTGGGCTGCTCGTCGCGTTGCTCTTCGCGCTGATGCTCACCCAGGCGGCGCAGCGGTACCTGCCGACGGGCGGCTGGGTGTGGACGGGCGAGCTGGCCCGCTTCAGCTTGGTCTGGCTGACCTTTGCGATGGCCGGTTACCTCATGGCGCGCGACGGCCACATCACGCTCAAGCTCGTCGACCACGTCGCCAAGGGCGCGCTCGCGCGGTTGGTGGGCATCTTCGCCAACGTGATGGTGGCGATCGTCTGCCTGAACCTGTCCTACGAGGCATTCGACCTGGTCACGCAGCCCGCGGTGCAGGAAACGCCCGCCATCGGCATCCCGGTGAACGCGCTGTACGTCATCCCGCTCGCCGGGTTGCTGCTCACCACTCTGCGGTCGGTCGTCGCGGTGTTCCGGCCCGCGCCGGAAGGCGACGACGAGGACTTCGAGGACTTCGAGGACGTCGAGGAGCCCGAAGCCGCCGAGGACGTCCCGCACGGAAAGGAGCGAACGGCATGAGCATGGCACTGCTCGCCGCCGCGATCATCGCGCTGCTGGCGCTACGCGTGCCCGTCGCGTTCGCGCTGCTGGGTCCCTCCCTGACCTACGTCACCTTCAACGGCCACTCGGTCGGGTTGAGCACGCGTGAGGTCGTCGGCGCCATCGACAGCTTCCCGCTTCTCGCGGTACCGCTGTTCATCCTGGTGGGCGTCATCGCCAACCAGGCGGGCATCGCCGACCGGCTGTTCGACTTCGCGCTCGCCACGATCGGTCGCGTCAAAGGCAGCCTCGGCTACGTCAACATCGGCGTCAGCCTCGGCTTCTCCTGGATGAGCGGCTCCGCGCTCGCCGACGCGGCGGGTCTTGGCAAGGTCGAGGTGCCCGCCATGGTCCGCAACGGCTATCCGAAGCGCTTCTCGGTGGGTATCACGGCGGCGTCCAGCCTGATCGGGCCGGTGATGCCGCCGAGCATCCCCGCCGTCATCTACGCCTCGATCGCCGCGGTGTCCACCGGAGCGCTGTTCGCCGCGTCCGTCGTGCCCGCGTTCCTCATGGCCGCGGGGTTGGGTGTCGCGGTGTTCGTCTGGGCGCGCAAGCAGACCGGACTCGCCGGGCAGGCCTTCGAGTGGCAGCGGTTCCGCTCGGCGGCACTGCGGGTGCTCGGTCCGCTCGGCGCACCGGTGATCATCCTCGGCGGGATCCTCGGCGGGCTGTTCACGCCAACGGAAGCGGCGGCGGTCGGTGCGCTCTACGTGCTGCTGCTCGGGTTCACCTACCGCACCGTGCGGCTGCGCGACCTCGGTGGCATCCTGCGCGACACGGCGGCGACCACCGCGTCCATCACGCTCATTCTCGGCGCGTCAGGGCTGCTGGCCTGGATCCTGGCGCGCGAGCAGGTGCCGAAGGCCGTCGCCGAGGCCATGCTGGGCGTCACCGACAACACGGTCGTGTTCCTGCTGCTGGTCAACCTGCTGCTGATCTTCCTCGGCGCGGTGCTCGAAGGGATTTCGGTGCTGGTGATCACGGTGCCGATCCTGCTGCCGATCGCCGTCGAGTTCGGCGTCGACCCGCTGCAGTTCGGCGTGATCGCGATCCTCAACCTGATGATCGGGCTGCTGACCCCGCCGATCGGCGCGGTGCTCTACGTGATGAGCCCGGTCACCAAGCTCGACGTGCACGAGGTGTTCCGAGGCACGCTGCCGTTCCTGATCCCGCTGTTCGCGGTGCTGCTGCTGGTGACCTTCGTGCCCAGCGTCGTCACGTTCCTGCCCGGCCTGCTCGGGCTGTAACCCCATCAAAGGAGGAGTACTCATGCGCACTCGTTCCCGGCTGCTGGCGATACTGCCCGCAGCGGCTCTGCTCGCGGCGGGTTGCACCGCGGCGAGCGACGTCGGCGGCGACGGCGAGGGCATCACCCTGTCGTTCGCCAACAGCTACCCCACCAGCCATCCCCACACCAAGTGCGGCATCCAAGCCGTCGCCGACGACATCAACAGCAAGGACATCGGCGTCACGATCGAAACGTTCCCGAACAGCCAGCTCGGCGAGGACACCGAACGGTTCACCTCGCTGATGGCGGGCGACGTCGACATGGACGTCCAAGGCTCGTCGGCGTTGGCATCGAGCTACGCGCCGATCGGCGTGCTCGACATGGCCTACGCCTTCGACGGCCCTGACCACCTGTTCGACTTCTTCGACAGCGCCGAGGCGGAGCAGCTCAAGGAGGACTTCGCCGCGAAGACCGGCGCCCGCATCCTCGACGTCTGGTTCTTCGGCATGCGGCACTTCACCGCGAACCAGCCGATCCGGGAGCCCGCCGACCTGCAAGGTCCGCGGATGCGCTTCCCCGACTCGCCGATCTACCTCGAGAACGCCAAGGCGCTCGGCGCGAAGGCCACCGCGGTCGCGTTCGAGGAGGTCTACCTCGGGTTGCAGCAGGGCATCATCGACGGCCAGGAGAACCCGATCCCGACGATCGCGGACGAAAGCTTCGACGAGGTGCAGAGCCACGTCAGCCTGACCGGGCACCAGACCGGCTCGCAGTTGATCGCCATCTCGGACGAGCGGTGGCAGGAGATGTCGACCGAGCAGCAGGAGGCGTTGCAGAAGTCGGTATCTGACACCCGCGCCGAGAACCGCGAGTGCATCGAGGAGCAGGAACAGAAGATCCTCGACGACTGGCGAGCCAACGGCGGGATGACGGTTGTCGACGACGTCGACCAGGACGCCTTCTCGCAGCGCGCCGAGGACTACTTCCGCGAGAACCTCTCCGGCAAGCAGGCCGAGCTTTACCAGGCGATCCGGCAGTCGACGTCGGAGTGACGGTGTCCGTACTGGTGCTGAACGGCCCGAACCTCGGCAGGCTGGGCGTGCGCGAACCCGCCAAGTACGGCAGGACGAGCTACGCCCAGCTCGCCGAGGCGTGCGTCGCCACCGCCGCCGAACTCGGCATGACGGCGTCGGTGCGGCAGAGCGACGCCGAGCACGAGCTGCTCGGCTGGCTGCACCAGGCGGCGGACGACGGCTCGCCGGTTGTGTTCAACCCCGGCGCGCTGGCGCACACGTCCATCGCGCTCGCCGACGCCTGCGCGATGCTGACCGCGCCGCTGGTGGAGGTGCACATCACCAACGTCCACGCGCGCGAGTCGTTCCGCGCGCACTCCTATGTCTCGCCGCTGGCTGACGCCGTCATCGCCGGGTGCGGCACCGACGGGTATCTGCTGGCGCTGCGTTGGCTGGCGTCGTGACTCTGCGGATCGCCGACGCGGCCAGCACCGGCGACATCATCACCCGCTGAGAAAGGCTCCTGACATGCGCCGATCCATCGCAACCGTGTGCCTGTCCGGCACGCTCGACGACAAGCTGCGCGCGGCGGCCGCCGCCGGGTTCGACGGCGTCGAGATCTTCGAGAACGACCTCATCGCGGCGCCGTTGCGGCCGGAGCGGGTGCGCGAGCGGTGCGACGAGCTGGGGTTGTCGATCGACCTCTACCAGCCGTTCCGCGACTTCGAGGCGGTCGGGCCGGAGCAGTTGGAGCGGAACCTGCGCCGGGCGCGGCACAAGTTCGCGCTGATGCGACGTCTCGGCGCGGACACCGTGCTGGTCTGCTCATCGGTGTCCCCCGACGCCGTCGATGACGACGACCTCGCGGCCGAACAGTTGCACCGCCTTGCCAGCGAGGCCGCCGAACACGGCATGCGCGTGGCGTATGAGGCACTGGCGTGGGGGCGGCACGTCAACACGTGGCGCCACTCGTGGGGGATCGTGCGGCGTGGCGATCACCCCGCGCTCGGGTTGTGCCTTGACAGCTTCCACGTGCTCTCGCGCGAGCCGGAGCCGTCCGGTATCGCGGACGTTCCCGGCGAGAAGCTGTTCTTCCTACAACTCGCAGACGCGCCCCGGCTCGACATGGACGTCCTGCAGTGGAGCAGGCACCACCGGCTGTTCCCAGGACAGGGCGCGTTCGATCTGACGTCGTTCACCGCGCAGGTCCTTGCCGCCGAGTACCAGGGACCGCTGTCGCTCGAGGTGTTCAACGACGTGTTCCGGCAGTCCCCGCCGGATCGCGCCGCGGTGGACGCGATGCGCTCGCTGATCGCGCTGGAGGAAGGACTGGCCGGGGTGCCCGAGCTCGTCCGGCCCGATGCGCGAGCGGAGCTTTCGCGGCCACCCGCCGCCCCCGAGCTGGCCGGGTTCGCCTTCGCGGAGCTGGCGGTGGACGCCGACTCCGGGCCGGTCGTGGGGCGAGCACTGGCGTCGCTGGGCTTCGCGCACATCGGGCAGCATCGGTCCAAGCCAGTGCAGCTCTGGCAACAAGGCGAGGCACGGATCGTGCTCAACGCGGGCGCGGGTGACGCCACGGGCATCGCCGCCGTCGCCGTGGAGACCGACGACCCTGGCCGCTCGGCACGACGTGCCCAGGAGCTGTGTGCCCCGGCGCTCCCCCGAACCCGAGGGCCAGAAGAGGCGGACCTGACGGCGGTCGCGGCCCCGGATGGCTCGTCGGTGTTCTTCTGCCGCACCGGTGCCGACCCGGCGAGCTGGCTGTCCGACTTCATCCGCACCGGTGATGCTTCGACGTCGATCGCGGGCATCAGCCGGATCGACCACATCGGACTCACCCAGCCGTTCGACTACTTCGACGAGGCCACGCTGTTCTATCGGTCGGTGTTGGGTCTCGATCCACGCGACGACAGTGAGTTCGCCGCGCCGTTCGGGCTGGTACGCAGCCGTGCGGTCACCGATCCGAAAGGGCGGGTGCGGATCGTGCTCAACGGTTCGCTCCTCCGTCGCGGCGAGTGGGCACCCGACATCCCCGACCCGCAGCACATCGCGTTCCACACCGACGACATCATCGCCACCGCACGGACGCTCGCCGAGCGCGGCGCACCGCTGCTGCGGGTGCCGGACAACTACTACGACGATCTCGACGCCCGGCGACATGTCGACCCGGACCTGCTCGCCGACATGCGCGCGTACGGTGTCCTCCACGACCGCGACGCGCACGGCGAGTACTTCCACTGCCACACCGAGCTGCTCGGCTCCCGGGTGTTCTTCGAGATCGTGCAGCGTGTCGACGACTACACCGGCTACGGCGCGGTCAACGCGCCCGTCCGCATGGCCGCCCACCGCGACACCCGTCTGGCACGGACGTAAGCGCCGTGTCCCCCGTTCCCGACGCCGTGTCCCCCGTTCCCGACGCCGTGTCCCCCGTTCCCGACGCCGTGTTCAGCGTTCGACGCTAGAGCACCGGCACGACAACGCGGGACTCGCGCATCCGCACGATGCGACTCGCGCCAATTACACGCTGGCGCTGACCTGCCGGGTGACGGGGTCGTAGACGGGACCGGAGCGGCTGGCGTCCGACTCGGACGGACTGCCGTCGATACCGTGGGTGATGGCACGGGTCATGGCCAAGGTCCTTCACATCACGTCGGGGTCTTACCAGACTTCGCCAGGGATATGGCCGCGAGAATCAGACAAACACCCGCGAAGCCGGCGCACATCGCGCAATATCCCTGGCGAAGCCGGGCCCAGGGCGCCAGCCGGGCCCAGGGCGCCTGCCGCGCGCGGCAGGGCGACGTCACCGGAATGGGTTCAGCGCACGCCCCAGGAGTACGTCTGCTTGCGCAGCCGCAGGTACACGAACGATTCCGTGCTCACGACACCAGGAATGCTGCGGATGCGCTTGGACAGCACCTCGAGCAGATGCTCGTCGCTCTCGCACACCACCTCGGCGATGAGGTCGAAGCTCCCCGCCGTGATGACGACGTAGTCGACCTCGTCCATCTCGGCGAGTGCGTCGCTGATCGGCTCAAGATCTCCGGTTGCCTTGATGCCGATCATGGCCTGCCGGGCGAAGCCGACCTCGGTCGGATCGGTGACGGCGACGATCTGGATGATGCCGTTGTCGATCAGCTTCTGCACCCGTTGGCGCACGGCCGCCTCGGACAGCCCCACCGCCTTGCCGATGGCGCCATACGCACGGCGTCCGTCCTGTTGGAGCTGCTCGATGATCGCCTTGGACGTGTCATCGAGCAGCCCGTTGTGCTCGCTCTTACCTGACCGGGATGGCATACGAGGCATCCTAAGCATCACAGGGCCGATTCAGATCCGCTGCCACGCCTCGGTCAGCACCTCGCGCAAGATCGACTCGATCTCGTCGAAGTGCGACTGGTCGCAGATCAGCGGCGGCGCGAGCTGCACGACCGGGTCGCCACGGTCGTCGGCGCGGCAGTACAGGCCCGCGTCGAAGATCGCCTTGGACAGGAACCCGCGCAGCAGCCGGTCGGACTCCTCGGCGTCAAATGTCGTCTTGGCAGCTTTGTCTTTGACCAGTTCGATGCCGTAGAAGAAGCCGTCGCCACGGACGTCGCCGACGATCGGCAGGTCACACAGCTTCTCCAACGTCGACCGGAACGCGCCCTCGTTCTCGCGCACGTGCTCGAAGACGCGCTCGCGCTCGAAGATGTCCAGGTTGGCCAGCGCCACCGCCGACGACACGGGATGTCCGCCGAACGTGTAGCCGTGCGCGAACATGACGCCGGTGCGCAGGAACGGCTCGACCAGCCGGTCGCTGGCGATCATCGCGCCGAGCGGCGCGTAGCCGGAGGTGATGCCCTTGGCGCAGGTGATCATGTCCGGCTGGTACCCGTAGCGCTCCGCGCCGAAGGTGTGGCCGAGCCTGCCGAACGCGCAGATCACCTCGTCGGACACCAGCAGGACGTCGTGCTCGTCGCAGATCTCGCGCACCCGCTGGAAGTAATCGGGCGGCGGCGGGAAACAGCCACCGGCGTTCTGCACCGGCTCGAGGAACACCGCCGCGACGGTGTCCGCGCCTTCCTGCTCGATCGCGACGCCGATCTGGTCGGCGGCCCACCGGCCGAACGCCTCCGGGTCGTCGCCGAAGTGCGGCGCGCGGTAGATGTTGGTGTTGGGCACGCGGAACGTGCTGGGCACCAGCGGCTCGAACGGCGCCTTCAGCCCGGGCAGGCCGGTGATCGACAGCGCGCCCTGGGTGGTGCCGTGGTAGGCGACGGCGCGGCTGATGACCTTGTGCTTGCCCGGCTTGCCTGTCAGCTTGAAGTACTGCTTCGCCAGCTTCCACGCCGTCTCGACCGCCTCGCCGCCGCCCGAGGTGAAGAAGACCCGGTTGAGGTCACCCGGCGCGGCGGCCGCCACGCGCTCCGACAGCTCGATGGCGGTCGGGTGCGCGTACGACCACAGCGGGAAGTACGCCAGCTCGTTCGCCTGCTTCGCGGCGACCTCGGCGAGTTCGGTGCGGCCGTGGCCGAGCTGGTTGACGAACAGCCCTGCCAGGCCGTCGAGGTATCGCTTGCCGTTCACGTCGTAGACGTACGCGCCTTCGCCGCGCACGATGACAGGCATCGGCGCGTCGGGTCCGTAGTCGCCCAACTGAGTGAAGTGCGGCCACAGATGGCCCTGCGCCGACTTCTGCAGCGTCTCGGAGTCACGGTGTTGAAACGTCATGATCGTCCTGTTCGATTCGGGGCGGCGTGGGTGTCAGTCTGCACCGAAGATCGGACGTTGCGCAAGCGATTTCGTTGAGTTTCCATCTTAAGTCTTCTAATTTAGTCGTTCGGCAGTTATGGTTCTGCCAGATTCAACGTCGAGTGATGGGACGACGATGCCGACTTCCCCACCGCAGGTCATGCCAGCCGAATGGGCCAGGCACGACCGCACCTGGATGGCCTTCCCTCCCCCGAACGACACGTTCGGCGCGGACGGCTCGCCGTCGCTGGCGCACGCCAGACGGCTGTGGACCGACGTCGCCAACACGATCGCGCGCTACGAGCCGGTCACCCTCGTCGCGGGCATCGACCAGGGCGCGGCGGCCAAGGCGCTGGTGCGCCCCGAGGTGACCGTGGTTGAGCTGCCGCTGGACGACGCCTGGCTGCGCGACAGCGGTCCAACGTTCGTGCGCGACGCCGCCGTGGACTGGGCGTTCAACGGCTGGGGCGGCCAGGACTGGGCGAGCTGGGAGCGCGACGACCAGGTCGCGCGGCAGGTCGCCGAGCTGGCCGGACGTCCCTCGCGGCGGTCCCGGCTGACCATGGAGGGCGGCGGGTTCCACGTCGACGGCGAGGGCACCGTGCTGCTGACCGAGACGGTCCAGCTCGACCCGGGCCGCAACCCCGGCTGGACCGCCGCCGACGTCGAGGCCGAGGTGCACGCCCAGCTCGGCACGACGTCCGCGATCTGGCTGCCGCGCGGCCTGACCAGGGACTACGACGAGTTCGGCACGCGTGGCCACGTCGACCTGGTGGTCAGCTTCGTCCGTCCCGGCGCGGTCGCCGTCCACGTCCAGCGGAACCGGGCGCATCCGGACTACGACGTCACGCACGAGATCGCCGAGCTGCTGCGCGCCAGCACCGACGCGCGCGGGCGCACCCTCGACGTCATCGAGATCGCGGCGCCAACGGTGATCGAGGACGACGACGGCCGCTCAGTCGACTACTCCTACATCAACCACTACGTCGCCAACGACGTCGTCGTGCTGTGCGCCTTCGACGACCCGAACGACGCTGCCGCCGCCGAAGCGCTGCGGGCCGCCTACCCGGATCGGACGGTGGAGCTGGTCGACGCGCGCGGCATTTTCGCGTGCGGCGGCGGCATCCACTGCATCACCCAGCAACAGCCCGCTGCGGGCTGACAGCGCGGCACCGGGAGCCACACCCGCCGCAACAACCCGCCCGAGGAGAACCATGGAGCTGATCACCGCCACCGTCCCCGAGTCGCCAGCCCGGGTGCATGCGCCGACCCGCGACCCGCTGGTCGTCGGGCTGGTGCAGACCCGCTGGCACGCCGATCCGGACGAGCACGCCCAGGTGCTCACGGACGGCATCCAGACCGCCGCCCGCGCGGGCGCGCAGGTCGTGTGCCTGCCGGAGCTGACGCTGTCGCGCTACCCCGCCGACACCAAACCCGACGGCGACGCCGCCGCCACGGCGGAGGACCCGGCGTCCGGACCGACGTTCACCTTCGCCGCGAAGGCCGCCGCCGACGCCGGCGTCGCCGTGCACGCCTCGCTGTTCGAGCGCTCAGACGGACCCAGCGGCCCTGACGGCCTCGGCTACAACACCGCGATCCTGGTCGCCCCTGACGGCACGCTGCTCGGCCGCACCCGCAAGCTGCACATCCCCATCTCGGCCGGGTACTACGAGGACCACTACTTCCGTGGCGGCCCTTCGGGACCGGACCCATATCCCGTCGTGGAAGTGCCGACATCAGGCGACCCGGCCCGGTTCGGCCTGCCGACGTGCTGGGACCAGTGGTTCCCCGAGGTCGCGCGGGCGTACTCGCTCGCGGGCGCGGAGGTGATCGTCTACCCCACCGCGATCGGGTCCGAGCCCGACCACCCCGACTTCGACACCCAGCCGTTGTGGCGGCAGGTGATCGTCGGCAACGGCATCGCGAACGGCACGTTCATGGTCGTCCCGAACCGCTGGGGCGACGAGGGCACGCTGCGGTTCTACGGGTCGTCGTTCATCTCCGACCCCTACGGCCGGGTGCTCGTCTCGGCCCCCCGCGACGCCGACGCCGTCCTCGTCGCACCACTCGACCTCGACCAGCGCCGCGACTGGCTGACGCTGTTCCCGTTCCTGGAAACCCGCCGCCCCGACACCTATGGAGGGCTGACGACGTGATGTTGATCAACTCCCCGCGCCGTAGGACCACCGAAGCGGACAAATCTGGCACGAACGTGGTCACAGCGCGCAGGTAGTTGATCAACATCGAGCCACCCTGAACCCACCGACCAAGGACTGACGCATGGAAACCGCTGACTTCCGCCGGGAACTCGACCGGCGCTTGGCCATCATCGAAGACCCCGAGCACCACGACCCGGCCACCGCGGATCTCCCGCGTGCCGACTGGCTGTGGCTGCTCATCGGCTGCGTCGTGCTGATCGGCGCCTCGCTCGCGTGGGGGTACCCATGGTGAAGCAAGAGGCAGACGTCACGACGTCCACCGCGGGCGAGTTCACCGAACTGCCGGTCCTGCCCCACGAACGGATCTGGGGCTTCTGGCAGTTCACCTCGGTCAACGTCGGACTCGCGATCGCGACATGGGCGTTCCTGATCGGCGGCACCGTCGCGTTGTTCGCCGGGGTGACCACCGCTATCGCCGCCACGATCATCGGCAACCTGGTCGGCGTCGTGCTTGTCGCCATTGGCACCTGCCTGCCGTCGGCGAAGTACGGCATCGAGCAGTACACCGCGCTGCGGTCGGTGCTGGGCAGCAACGGCGTCCGGGCATTGATCGCGATCCTGGTGCCGTTGTCGGGCGCGGGGTGGAACGCGATCCTGGCGATCATGTTCGGCCGCGCGGTGACCAACGTGCTCAACGCCGTCTTCGACACCCGCTTCGACCCGAACGGCCCGGTCGTTATCGGCATGTCGCTGCTGGTGTTGCTGGTGTCGTGGGTGGTGCTGTCCCGTGGCCCGGTCTCGCTGGAGTGGGTCAACAAGATCGTCGCGCCGGTGCTCGTCGTCATGACGCTGGTCATGCTCGGCGTGATCATGGCCAACCACTCCTGGACCGAACTGATGTCGGCCGAGGCACTTGCGCCGTTCGGCGACCCCAAGCTCGACTTCGCCATCGCGCTTGAGCTGAGCTTCGCGGTCGCCTTCGCCTGGTGGCCGATCACCGGCAACCTCGCCCGGCTGACCCGCACCCAGCGGGTGTCGTTCTGGCCAAACCTGATCGGTCTGTTCGGCGCATCGGTGGTCGCTGGCCTTGTCGGAACATTCGCCGCGCTGCTGATCGGCGACGCCGACCCGACCGCGTGGATGGTGCCGCTCGGCGGCGTCGTGCTCGGCGTCCTCGCGCTGCTGTTCGTGGCCTTCGCCAACGTCACCAGCATCGTGGCGCAGACGTACTCCGGAGGGCTCGGGCTGATCCGCGCGGGCGGCTCGGTGATCCGGCGCATTCCGTGGCCGGTGTTCGTGGCGCTGCTGTACACGCCGCCCGCGATCGCGGTGTTCTGGCCAGCGACGTTCTACGACAACTTCTTCAAGTTCGTCGCCTGGGTCGGCATGGCGATGGCGCCGCTGACCGCCGTCTACCTGACCGACTTCTTCCTGCTGCGGCGCGGCAAGATCATCGTGCGGGAACTGTACGAACCGGAGGGGACGTCGCGGTACTCGTTCTGGTGGGGGCTCAACCCAGCGGCGATCCTCGCGGTGGCGGCCGGGTCGGTGACCTACGTGCTGCTGCTCGACCCCATCACGTTCGAGTCGGCGGCGATGTTCACCTACACGTCGGCATCGCTGCCCGCCTTTCTGGTGACGGCGGTGGTGCACGCCGTACTCACCGTGGCGTGGGTCCGTCCGGCGGGCAAGGGCGGCTACCGCGAGCCGGCCACCGCGCCGGACCGTGCGCCGGTCGAGGAGGCGGTCGGGTGAGGGCGACGCTGTACTCGAACGGGCGACTGTTCACCGGCGACCCGGAGCAGCCATCGGCGGAGGCGATGGTCGTCCGGGGTGAGCGCATCGACTTCGTCGGGGACAACGCCACCGCCCGCGCGGAGGCAGGCGCGGACGCGCTGGAGCTGGACCTGGCGGGACGCACCGTGCTGCCCGGCTTCGTTGACGGCCACGCACACGTCGTCATGGCGGGCGAGGCGCAGCTCAAGGCCTACCTCACCGACGCGGCGGACGTCGCGGAGATCCAGCGCCGCGTCGCCGCGTGGGCCGAGGCGAATCCCGACGCGCCGCGCGTGCTCGGCAAGGGCTGGCTGTTCAACGCGGTCCCGCACGGCACGCCGACCCGCGCGATGCTGGACGCCGTCGTCCCCGACCGGCCGGTGTACCTCGATGCGAACGACTACCACTCGGTGTGGGTCAACACCGCCGCGCTGGCCGAGCTGGGCATCACCCGCGACACCCCGGATCCGGCGGGCGGCCGGATCGTGCGGGATGCGGACGGCGAGCCGACCGGTCACCTGGAGGAAACCGCCGCGATCAACATCGTGTGGTCGTTCCTCGCCGAGGCGAGCAGCGACGACGACCGCGACCGTGCGCTGGACCCGGCCACGCATGCGTACCTGTCGTCCGGCGTCACGACCGCCGTCGACATGGCACTCGATGAGTGCAACCTGGCCGCACTGGTGCGCGCCGAGCGGGACGGACGACTCGACCTGCGCGTGGTCGGGCACTGGCTGATCCACCCCGGCATCGACCACGGTCCGCAGATCAAGCGCGCGGCCGAGCTGGCACGGGAGCACCGCTCGGAACGGCTCCGTGTGACCGGCGTGAAGTTCATCGTGGACGGCGTGATCGACGGCTGCACCGCCACGATGCTCAAGCCGTACGCGGACGGAAGCAACGCCGATCCGATCTGGAGCGTCGACGCGCTCGCGCCCGCCGTCACCGCCGCCGAAGCGGCTGGGCTACAGGTGGCGCTCCACGCGATCGGCGATGGGGCGGTCCGGATGGCGCTGGACGCGCTGGAACAAGCCGCCACGGTCAACGGCCCACGACCCAGACGGCACCGGATCGAGCACCTGGAGTACGTCGACCCGGACGATGTGCCGCGGCTGGCCGAACTCGGCGTCACCGCGTCCATGCAGCCAGTGCACGCCGACCCGGCGATCCGGGAGAACTGGGCGGCGATGCTCGGCGACGACGCGCCGACCGCCCCGCACCCGCCGCTGCCGAACATGTACATCGCCACCACCCGCCGGTCGGCGCTGGACCCGGAGCTTCCCGCGCTCCAGCCGCACCTAGCCATCCCCGCGCCGGACGCGCTACTGCACGGCACGGCGGACTCCGCGTGGGCCTGCCGCGCCGAGGACATCGTGGGACGGCTGCGCGCCGGTCTCCTAGCGGATTTCGTCGTCCTCGACCACGATCCCTTCGATTCCGACGCCGACACGCTGCTGCGGACACGGGTGCTGCGGACCGTCGTCGGCGGCCGCACGGTCCACCGCGCCAGGTGAGCGTCCCGGCGGCAAACCGTGGCACAACGCCGCAAAGTGCTCCGTTATTAGTCGCGAGACACAGTTTTTGCAACGGAATCACTTGTGATCACGCGTATCGTGTGCCAGAGTCGTCGGCACGTGCCCCGCATCACAGCGGTCACCAGAAGCCACCAGACAACCCACCCCACAACCACGACAGCCGAGGAGTGATCTGAGTGCCCCCGCAGGTTCGCCGGCTCAAGAACTTCATCAACGGCGCCTACGCCGACGCCGCCGACGGCCAGACGTCCGAGATCGTCGACCCGGCCACCGGCGACGTCATCGCCGAAGCGCCGCTGTCGAGCGCCACCGACGTCGACACCGCGTTCCGCGCCGCGTCCGACGCCTTCGAGAACGGCTGGCGCGACACCACCCCCGCCGAGCGGCAGATCGCGCTGAACAAGTTCGCCGACGCCGTCGAGGACCGCGCCGACGAACTGGTGGCCGCAGAGGTCGCCAACTGCGGCAAGCCCGCGCAGCTGACCAAGGACGAGGAAATCTTCCAGGTCCTCGACGCGCTGCGGTTCTTCGCGGGCGCGGCGCGCAACCTGGAAGGCAAGGCCGCCGGCGAGTACATGGCTGACCACACGTCGTGGGTCAGGCGCGAGCCGATCGGTCCGGTCGGCCAGATCACGCCGTGGAACTACCCGATGGCGATGGCGTCGTGGAAGATCGGCCCCGCGCTGGCGGCGGGCAACAGCGTCGTGCTCAAGCCGTCGGACACCACGCCGATGTCCACGCTGCTGCTCGCCGAGATCGCGGCCGAGTTCCTGCCAGCGGGCGTGTTCAACGTCGTCACCGGCGACCGCGACACCGGCAGGGCCATCGTGGACCACCCGACGCCGAGGCTGATCTCGCTCACCGGCTCCACCCGCGCGGGCAAGCAGATCGCCGAAGCGGGTGCGAAGGACCTCAAGCGGCTGCACCTAGAGCTGGGCGGCAAGGCCCCGGTCGTCGTGTTCGACGACGCCGACATCGAAGCCGCCGCCGAGGGAATCGCGGGCGCGGGGTACTTCAACGCCGGACAGGACTGCACCGCCGCCACGCGCGTGCTCGCCGCGCCCGGCATCCACGACGACCTTGCCGCCGCGCTCGCCGAACAGGCGCGGAAGACCGTCACCGCTGGCCCCGACAACCCGGACGCCGACTTCGGCCCGCTGAACAACCCGGACCAGCTCGCCAGGGTGTCCGGCTTCGTTGAGCGCGCGCCCGACCACGCCAAGATCCTCGCCGGGGGCGAGCGCGTCGGCGACACCGGCTACTTCTACGCGCCGACCGTCGTCTCCGGGCTGCGGCAGGGCGACGAGCTGGTCACCGACGAGATCTTCGGCCCCGTCGTCACCGTGCAGCGCTTCGACGACGAGGACACCGCCGTGGCCTGGGCCAACTCCGTCGAATACGGGCTGGCCTCCAGCATCTGGACGCGCGACCACGCCAGGGCGCTGCGCGTGTCGCGGCGGCTCGACTTCGGCTGTGTGTGGATCAACACCCACATCCCGCTCATCGCCGAGATGCCGCACGGCGGCTTCAAGCACTCCGGGTACGGCAAGGACCTGTCCGGCTACAGCTTCGAGGAATACACCCGCGTCAAGCACGTCATGAGCTACATCGGCTGATGGGAGACCCCATGACAGCAACAACCGAGGCGCCCGTCCCGACGGCGAGCGAGCCCAGCACAGCAGCCGCGCCCGCGATCAGCCTGGCTGGCGTCACCAAGACGTTCCAGTCCGGCAGGGAGAACTTCACCGCCGTCGGCGGGCTCGACCTCGACATCCAGGCGGGCGAATTCTTCTCGCTGCTCGGCCCTTCCGGCTGCGGCAAGACGACGACCATGCGGATGATCGCCGGGTTCGAGGAGCCCACCACCGGCGTCGTGCGGCTGGGCGGCAAGGACGTCACCGACGTCGCGCCGAACCACCGCGACGTCAACATGGTGTTCCAGAGCTACGCGCTGTTTCCGCACCTGAGCGTGGCGGACAACGTCGCGTTCGGACTCAAGCGCAAGCGGGTCGGCAAGGCGGAGACCGACCGCCGCGTCGCCGAGATGCTGGAGCTTGTCGAGCTGGGCAGCCAGGCGAAGCGGAAGCCGTCGCAGCTCTCCGGCGGACAACGACAGCGGGTCGCGCTGGCGCGTGCGCTGGTCAACCAGCCCCGCGCGCTGCTGCTGGACGAGCCGCTGGCCGCACTCGACCTCAAGCTGCGGCAGGCCATGCAGATGGAGCTCAAGCGCATCCAGCGCGACATCGGCATCACGTTCATCTACGTCACCCACGACCAGGGCGAGGCGCTCACGATGTCCGACCGCATCGCCGTGATGAACGGCGGCTACGTCGAACAGCTCGGCACGCCCGCCGAGATCTACGAGCGGCCCGCGACGCGGTTCGTCGCGGCGTTCATCGGGACGTCGAACCTGCTCACCGGAACCGCCGCGGCGACGACGTCCGAGGGCACCGACGTCCTGCTGGACTGCGGCCAGCACGTGCGCATCGCCGAACGGCGCAGCGAGGGCACCCCGGTGGACGTCACGGTGCGCCCGGAGAAGATCCAGCTCAGCACCGAGCCGCCGGACGCCAGCCTGAGCCGGGTGCGCGGCACCGTCACCGACACCGTCTACCTCGGCTCGTCCACCCACTACACCGTGCTCGTCGGGGATGACACCGAGATCGTCGTCTTCCAGCAGAACGACCGCGACCTGAGCGCGGCCGACGCCATCGCGGGACGCGGCAGCGAGGTCTGGCTGTCCTGGCGTCCCACCCACTCCTACCTCCTGCCGTCCTAGACGGCCCCAACCCCTGCAAGGAGGCCCCACCGTGCGTAACCCCCTGCTTCGCGGCATGACCCAGGCCCGCTACGGCCGCCGCGAGATGCTCAAGTTCTCCGCCATGGCCGCCGCTGGCCTCGGCCTGTCCGCCTGCGGCGTGTCCGGTCAGCAGCAGCAGGCCGTCGCCGAGGACGACTTCTGGCAAGGCAAGAAGGAGACCGGCAGCCTGACCTTCGCGAACTGGCCGCTCTACATCGACTCGAAGCGGACCCAGCTCAAGCAGTTCACCAAGGCCACCGGCATCACGGTGAACTACAAGGAGGACGTCCAGGACATCGCGGCGTTCGCGGGCAAGCTCCAGCCGCAGCTCGCCAACGGCGACGCCACCGGCTACGACATGTTCGTGCTGACCAACGGCATCGAGCTGGCTCGCTTCCTCGCGCTGGGCTACCTCGCGCCGCTGGACCACGGGCAGATGCCGAACTTCGCCGCGAACATCGGTGAGGCATACCGCGACAACTCCTACGACCCCGGCAACAAACACACCGCGCCGTATGCGTCCGGGATCACCGGCATCGCCTACAACCCGAAGTACGTGGACCGCGAGATCACCAGCATCGCCGACCTGTGGGACCCGAAGTTCAAGGGCAAGGTCGGCATGATGTCCGACCCCCAGGAGATCGCCAACTTCGGCCTGTTGCTGAACGGCGTCAACCCGGCGGACTCGACCGAGCAGGACTGGCAGGCCGCCGCCGACAAGCTGCAGCAGCAACGGGACGACGGCCTCGTCCGCTCCTACTACGCGCAGGACTTCGTGCAGCCGCTGACCAACGGCGACGTCTGGCTCACCATGGCGTGGTCCGGCGACATCTACCAGCAGAACGCCGAGGCGGGCACCGACCTGAAGTTCGTCGTCCCCGAGGAGGGCGCGACCATCTGGACCGACGTCATGTGCATCCCCACGACGTCCGAGGCCCCTGTCGACTCGCTCAAGCTGATCGACTTCCTGTACCAGCCGGACATCGCGGCGGGGCTCACCGAGTACATCACCTACATCCCGCCGGTGCCGAAGGCGCAGGACATCCTGCGCGAGCAGGCGCATGATGCGTCCGGCAAGTCCCGTGCCCAGCTGGAACGCCTTGTCGAGAGCCCGCTGGTGTTCCCGACCGATGAGGACTACTCCCGGCTGCACAACTACGTGGCGCTCGAACCGGGCAAGGAGAAGGCGTTCACGTCCGTGTTCCACGCGGTGACCCAGGCCTGACCCATGCGACGCAAACTCACCCCGTACCTGCTTGCGCTGCCCGGCTGGGCGTGGCTGGCGCTGTTCTTCGTCGTGCCGCTGGCCGGGATGGCCTCGCTGTCGCTGACCAGCGGGAACGTGATCACCGGCTTCGAGCAGACGTTCAACGTCGCCAACTACGTCGACGCGATCTCGACGTACTCGGAGCAGTTGGTCCGCTCGCTGCTCTACGGGCTCGGCGCGACGGTGATCTGCGTCGCGATCGGCTACCCGGCGGCGTACTGGATCGCGTTCCACGGCGGCAAGCACAAGTCGACGTACCTGCTGCTGATCCTGTTGCCGTTCTTCGTGTCGTTCGTGCTGCGGACGATCTCGTGGAAGTTCACGTTGAGCGACAACGGCGTCGTGCTCGGCACGCTCAAGTCGTTCGGGCTGCTGCCGGCCGACTTCGGGGTGCTCAACACCGCGCCTGCGGTCGTCCTCGGCCTCGCGTACAACTTCCTGCCGTTCATGGTGCTGCCGATCTACGCGGTGCTGGAACGGATGGACCACCGCGTCGTCGAGGCCGCGCACGACCTCTACGCCAGCAAACTCCAGGCGTTCCTGCGGGTCGTGCTGCCGATCTCGCTGCCAGGCGTGTTCGCCGGTGGGCTGATGACGTTCATCCCGACCACCGCCGACTACGTCAACGCCTCGGTGCTCGGCGGGCCGGGCAACACCATGATCGGCAGCATCATCCAGACGCAGTACCTGGTGAACAACGACTATCCGATCGCGGCGGCGATCACCTTCGTGCTCATGGCCGTGTTGCTGCTCGGGATCTTCAGCTACGCGCGAGCACTGGGTACCGAACGCGTGATGGAGGTGCAGGCGAAGTGACCGCTGTTCTGGAAGACACCGCCGCTCCTGCCGGTGCCCGTGGCCGGACCCGGCGCCGGGTCGACTGGGGCAAGTGGTTCACGTGGGGCGTGCTGGCGTGGCTGTTCGCGCCGATCACCTTCATGATCGCGTTCAGCTTCAACGACATCCAGGGCAGGCACAACGTCACCTGGGAAGGCTTCACGCTCAAGTGGTACGGGCAGGCGTTCGACCACGCCGATCTCACCCAGGCGCTGCTGTACACGCTCGCGATCGGCGTGCTGACGATGGTGATCGCCGGGACGATCGGCAGCCTGCTCGGCCTCGCGCTCGGTAGGCACCGGTTCCGCGGTCAGGGCACCACCAACCTGGTGATGTTCGCGGCGATCTGCGCGCCGGAGGTCGTGCTCGGCGCGGCGTTGCTGTCGCTGTTCCTGCTGGTCGGCATCGCGACCGGGTTCATGGCGATCCTGCTCGCGCACGTGATGTTCACGATCTCGTTCGTGGCGATCACCGTGCGGGCAAGGGTGATCACCCTCGACCCGAACCTTGAGGAAGCCGCGCGCGACCTCGGTGCCGGGCCGTGGACGACGTTCCGCCTGGTCACGCTGCCGATGCTGTTCCCGGCGATCATGGCGGGCGGGCTGCTGGCGTTCGCGCTGTCGATCGACGACTACATCATCACGTCGTTCGTCGCGGGCGATGTCACCACCTTCCCGTTGTGGATCTGGGGCGCCACTCGCGTCGGCATCCCGCCGCAGGTCAACGTCATGGGCACGCTGATCTTCGCGGTCGGTGTCACGCTGGCGGTCATCAACGTCGTCGTGGCGAAACGGCGGCGGTCGTGACGGTGACGCCTGATGCCGCGGTGGCCTGGGCGGACGCCGTCCCGGTGCCGTTCTGGCTGGACCCGGACGTCCATGACGCGCCGGAACCCGCGCCGGTCCTCGATCGTGACCTGACGGCCGACCTGCTCGTGGTCGGCGGCGGGTTCAGCGGGCTGTGGACCGCGCTGATCGCCACCGAACGCGACCCGGACCGCGACGTCGTCCTGATCGAGTCGAACACCGTGGGCTGGGCGGCGTCCGGCCGCAACGGCGGGTTCTGCGCGGCCAGCCTCACCCACGGCTACGGCAACGGCGCGGCCCGCTGGCCGGACGAGATCGCGGAACTGGAACGACTCGGGCGGGTGAATCTCGACCGCATCGAGGCCGCTGTGAAGCGGCACGGCATCGACTGCGAGTTCGAGCGCACCGGCGAACTGGTGCTGGCCACGGAACCGTGGCAGCTCGCCGAGCTGACAGAGGAGGCTCGGAACCTGGGGCGGCTGGGCTACGACGTCGAGGTGCTGGACGCCGAGCAGGCACGTGCCCGCGTGGACTCGCCGACGTACCTCGGTGGTGTGGTGATGCCGCCCGACGCGGTCGCGATGCTGCACCCGGCGAAGCTGGCGTGGGGACTGCGCGAGGCGTGCCTGCGGCGCGGCGTGCGGATCTTCGAGGGCACGGCGGCGCGGCGCATTCTTCGCGATTCCGATGCGTTGCGGGTGGCGACCGACGGCGGGTCGGTGCGCGCCCGGCGGGTCGCGTGGGCGACCGGCGCGTTCCCCGGGCCGTTGCGGCGGCTGCGGCACTACCTCGCCCCGGTGTACGACTACGCGCTGATGACCGAGCCGCTGACCGACGCGCAGCTGGCCAGCATCGGCTGGCGGGGCCGTGAGGGGCTGTCCGACGCGGGCAACCAGTTCCACTACTACCGACTCAGCGCGGACAACCGGATCCTGTGGGGCGGCTACGACGTCGTCCATCACTTCGGCGGCGCGATCCGCGACGAGCTCGACCAGCGCCCTGCGACGTTCCAGACGTTGGCCGAGCACTTCTTCGCGACGTTCCCGCAGCTATCCGGCGTGCGGTTCAGCCACAGCTGGGGCGGGGTGATCGACACGTGCAGCCGATTCAGCCCGTTCTTCGGCACGGCGTACGGGGGTCGGCTCGCCTACGCCGCCGGGTACACCGGGCTGGGTGTCGGCGCGACGCGGTTCGGCGCGGAGGTGATGCTGGATCGCCTGGCGGGCGAGGACACGGAGCGGACGCGGCTGGCGATCGTGCGCGGCAAGCCGGTGCCGTTCCCGCCGGAGCCGGTGCGCTCGCTCGGCATCGCACTGACGTTGCGCAGCACGGCGGCTGCCGACCGCAACGGCGGCAGGCGGAACCTGTGGCTGCGCACGCTCGACCGTCTTGGCCTCGGCTTCGACAGTTGAGCAGGCGGCCCGGCCGGGTGCCGGGCGGGTGCCGGTGCGAGCCGAAGGTGCCCTTCGGTACATATTGTGTACCGAAGGGCACCTTGGGCTCGCACCGGACGCAGGCCGGGCGACGCGGCGTTGCGCGCACGTGCATGATGGGACCGTCCGTGCGCACGACAGCGGCTGGAGGAGGCACCAGGATGGACGCGCGCATCGTCGTTGCCGGTGAAGCACTGATCGACCTGATGGTCGGCGACGACCCACGGCACCCGACGGCGTGCCCCGGCGGCAGCCCCGCCAACACGGCGGTGGCGTTGGCCCGCCTGGGTGAACCGGTTGCCTTCGCGGGCCGGTTCGGCGACGACCGGTTCGGCGACATGCTGCTGGCGAACCTGTCCGCCAACGACGTCGATCTCGGGTACGCGATCGAAGCGGACGAACCGGCCAGCATCGCGGTCGTCACCACCGGCACGGACCGGGGCGCGCGGTACCAGTTCCACGTCACCGGCACCGCTGATTGGGCGTGGCGCGAGCACGAGCTGCCGACGCGGCTGCCGGACAGCGTCACCGCCGTGCACGCGGGCTCGCTGGCGATGGCGCTGCCGCCCGGCGCGGACGTGCTGGCCCGCTGGTTCGCCGACCAGCGCGCCCACCGCGTGACCAGCTTCGACCCGAACATCCGGCCCGCGCTGGTCGGCCCGCGCGAGCGGTACGTGCCGTGGCTGGAGTCGGTGGTGGCGACCTCAGACGTCGTCAAGGTCAGCACCGAGGACCTGGCGTGGGCGTACCCGGACGAGGATCCGGAACGCATCGTGGGCAACTGGCACGCCGAGCTCGGCGTGACGCTGGCGGTGCTCACCAAGGGCGGTTCCGGCGCGACGGCGATCGCGGCGGGCCGCACGATCACACGGCCTGCGACGGTCGTCGACGTCGGCGACACCGTCGGCGCGGGCGACGCCTTCAGCGCGGGACTGCCGCACTGGCTCGCCGAGCATGACCTGCTCACCCAGCGCGGGCTGGCAGCGCTGACCGACGACGACATCAACGCCGCCCTGGACTACGCCGCCATGGTCGCCGGCCTTGCCTGCGGCAAGCACGGTGCCGACCCACCCACCCGGGAGGAAGTCGAAGCCGCCTTCGCCGCAGCGTAGGCACCCGGCACCCGCCCGCGGCGCCACCCCGCGCGAGTCTCACCCTTTTCGGCGCGAGTTGCACCGTGCTGCGCGCGAGTCTCACCTTCCGGTGCCGCGAACCCCGTGTTCTCGTACCGCCGAGCAACAGCGCGTTGGACGGCCCCGGCGTGTGCCTGTGGGCGTTCATGTTCGGCGTGAACACGGTGAGGTACCCCACCGCCATGGGCGCAGCCGCCACGGCCCTGAGCACCAACATCGTGCTGCCCTCATGTGATGTCGGAAGCGCCGTTGCGCTGCTACGTCTTCCGCTGCGGCTGCCGCTGACGACGTCCTGTGGCCTACGCCACGCCGGTGTGGCGGGGAGACACACCGGCCAGTCCCGTAGTAAGCTCATGGCTGGTCGCAGTTTTGAAGTGTTCGTGTCCAAGGCACGCTCGCGCAGAACTCCATGGTGCGGGCGTCGCTGTTCCTCCGCAGGGCAGTCGCCGTCTGGTTTACCGGACCGACCAGGCCGCAAAGTGTGGTCTGCTGACAACCCTGACAGGGAGCGTTATGACACAGGGAACCGTGAAGTGGTTCAACTCGGAAAAGGGCTTCGGCTTCATCGCCCAGGAAGGCGGCCCCGATGTCTTCGTGCACTACTCCGAGATCGATGGAACCGGCTTCCGTAGCCTCGAAGAGAACCAGCAGGTGGAGTTCGAGGTGACGCAGGGCGCCAAGGGCCCGCAGGCCAGCCGCGTCCGCGCGCTCTGATCCACCTGATCCGAGCAACGCTGCGCCGCTCATCTGCTCGCACGAGCAGATGAGCGGCGCAGTACCGTAAGGACGGTCTATGACAGCATCACACGACACCCAGCCTGGCAATGACGCCGTGCCGACCGTGTCGTTCAGCCACAGCACACCGGATGACCAGGTCGATTACGACCAGCTCAACGCGGCGGGCGCACCGGGAGCCGACGAACTCCACCCGCCGTTCACCCCTCCCCCAGCGCATCTCGCGCCGACCGACTCGCCGCAACCCCGGTCGTCCACACGACCGCAGGCGCAGCGCGGCGGCGGCAACTCCCGTCGCGGCGGCGCACGGCGCAAGTCGTCATCACGCGCGCCGCGCCGTCGTCAGTGATCCCGTAGTTGGAAGTCCGCGAAGTCGAACCCGGGACACACCACGCAGCTCACCAGCACGTCGCCGTGCGCTGACGCCCGCTGCCACGTGCCAGCCGGGACGACGACCTGCTGGTCGGTGTCCTGCCGATCGGGGCTGCCGAGCAGTCGAGGGGTCGGCTCAGGTTCCAGCCACAGCTCAAGCAGGCCCGGACCGTGCCACAACCACATCTCGTCGGAGGCAACAGCGTGCCAGCGTGATCCCTGGCCGTCGGGCAGCAAGTAATGGATCGCGCTCGCCGCGTCCCGCTGACCTCGGTCGGTCTGCACCGTGTGGTCGCTGACCCACGTCCTGCGATACCAACCGCCCTCGGGGTGCGGCAGGAGGTCGTGCCGCTCGGCTAACGCCGGTCGTTGTTCGAACCGCAGGAACGTGCCATCCATGTCGCGGCGCGCGTAACGCACGACGGCGCTGGCATCGGGGCCGCTTGGCCCGACCAGCACGACGTCGTCCTCGACGTCACGACACTGCTGGTTGGCGACGTCGAGAGCCGCGTCCGCGCCGGTGACGCGCGCGCGGCAGTGCTGCTCAAGCCAGCCTTCGGACGGTTGGTCACTGTTCATGCGATAGGTGTCGAGCGGGAGCAAGAAGTGCACCGAGGTCATGCCTCGGCATCGTAGGTGCCAGCCCGAGGACGGCTGCCGCGTGACACGTTCGAGGGAACCCGGTGACCGTGGGTCAAGTCTGGCCGCCACCGACACCGATAACCGGATATCCCCGCAGGTCAGAACACAACTGGATCAAGGAGATTCTTCGGTGGCACACGGCAAGAAGGTCATCATCAGCTCGGCGATCGTAGCCGTGATCGCGGCGTTCGTGCTCGGTATCCGTCGCTCGCGTGACGTCGAATCCCCGGCGGACCGGCAAGCAGCCTGAGCGGACACTGCTCCCGCGTCCGGACTGACGAACACGGCGTCGGGAACGGGGGACACGGCGTCAGCGGGCGCGCCAGCTGAGGTCCAGCACCGCTTGGGTCAGTTCCTGGTAGCCGGCGCGGACGTCCTCCGTGTAGCGGCTGCGCTGCGAGGCGCGGGCGGACTCGATCGGTTCCGGTTCGAGACCGGCGCTCACCCACGACAGTTTCGCGACATTGTCCAGCGCCATCCGCCACCATCGGTGCGCCTGCGACATCATCCGTTGCTCGCGGTCGGTGGCGGCCTCGATCTCCTCGCGGGCCGCCGCCGTCGCGTGCTCCAGCTCGGCCATGCGCGAGCGTTCCCACGCCTGCAAGTCCACAGTGGCCTTCCGCGCAAGTCCCGCGATCTCCTTGTACCGCATCGCGGGCGACACGTCGGAAGACACGCCCGACGCCTCCGACCACTCCCCCATCACGACTCCTCCTCCGGCAACGCGTACGGGATCATGACCTCCGGCGCGCTGTGCGTGGCGCGGTCGAAGAACAACGCCCGACCCGGCCGGGGCGACCAGTGCACGACCTGCCCCGCGCAGAACGACCCCAGGTCGCTGCCCTGGACGTCGAGCGCCGCGAGCGCGCCGATGTCCTCGGTGCCGCCGAAACCGAGCGTGTCCTTCAGCCGCGCCACCGACCGCCACCAGCCGAACACGTGCACGCCGTGCGCCGGTCCCTGTTTGAGCACCGCGCGCAGCACGTCCAACCCGCTTTGCTTGCCGGGCTCCTTGCGTTCCAGCGCGGGGAGAGCGGCGTCCACGCCGTAGAGCAACAACACCCGGCGCGCGCCGTCCTCGCCCATCCCGGCATGCACTGCGGCCAGCCGCTCGCCCAGCTCGTCGCCGGGCACGATCTCCGCCTTGTGCCCGTCCCGCTGCAGCTGCTCCGCCAGCCGCGTCACGGCAGGCGCGCAGGAGTCGACAAGGCAACACGCGACGAACTCGACATCGCCCTGCCGGAACTGCCGCGCCAGCGACCGCGCGGCGGAGTCCAGAATGGACAATGCGGGGCGTTGCGCCGCGCCGAGCACCGCGAGGTTACGCCCTGGCGCACGGGGCAGCGCCACACCGAACGCCACATCGGACACCGCGATCGCCTGCCCCACCAACGCGCGTGGCTGCCCCACCAACGCAGGGCCCGCCGCCAACTCGGTGTAGGCGGCGCTCTCGGTGAGCACCGGCGCGACCGCGCCGTCGAACAGCCGGGGACTGCCGTGCCCACTCGCGTAGCGCTCCCACAGCGACCGCTGCAACCGCGCGAACACCCCCGGCGAGCTCGCGTCCGGGACGTGCGCGACCCGGTTGCCGTGCGGGACACCGGAGTCGTGGTTGATCACGGCGTGCCAGCGGGGCGCGGTCACGGCGGCTTGGTTCGCCTCGGTGAGCACCCGCCGCGCCTTCGGCATCGCGATCCGCAGCGTGCATTGCTCGAACACCGCCGGTTTGCCCCAGAACGCCTCGATACCCGCGACGTCCTGACTGGCCAGCACCAGGTGGATGCCCTGTGAGCGTCCCCTGCGGGCGATGTCCTCCAGCAACGACGTCGCGAGCGCGGTCACGGAGTCGCGTCCGGCGAACATGTACTGGAACTCGTCGATCACCGCGACGATGCGCGGCCAGCTCCCGTCAGGATCAGCCGCGCGCAGCTCGGCCAGGGTCGTGACCTCGTGGTCCTTCGCGGCGGCTGACCGGCGGCGCAGCTCATCGGCGAGGAACCGCAGCAGGGCGAGCCCGAACTCCCGGTCGGTGTTGACGTTGACGCCGATCAGCCGGGCGTGCGGCAGCCAGCTCTCGTCCTTGCGCCCTGGCGCGAGGCCGGCGAAGGACACCCCTTCCTTGAAGTCCAACAGGTACAGCGCCAGCTCGTCCGGCGAGTAGCGCGCCGCGAGCCCGCCCAGCAGCGCGTACAGGAAGTTCGTCTTGCCGGACCCGCTCGGCCCACCGATGAGCGCGTGCGGGGTCGCGTCCCCGATCACGACGTCGATCGGATCGCCCTCGTCGAACCCGACCGGGGTCCGCAGTTCGTCAAGGGAGCGATCCTGGCCCAGCTCGGCGGGCACCAGGTCGCTGAAGCCGCGCGGACCACCCTGCTTCGCCACCAACGCCTTCGCGATCGCCCCGGCGGCAGCGCTGACCTGCGCACCGGGCAGCGGCGGATCGAGGTCCACCACGAGGTCGGCGCCGGTCATGCTGCAGTACGCCGTGCGCTCGTCGCGCAGCCGGACAGCCTCCACCGCGCCGCCGAGCGCGGTCGGGACGTCCACCAGGATCAGCGCGATCCCCGCGTCCAACGCGCCGCTGGCCACCCGTTGCAGGTCACGCCGTCGCTCCGGCTCAAGCTCCTCGCCGTTGCCGTAGAGCACCGCGATCCGCCACGGCTCGATGCGGGCGCCCGCCGCTGCCCGCATCGCCCGCAACGACGGGTGCCCGCCCTGCAACGCCTCGGCGTGGATGCGCCGGATGTGGCCGGAGAACTCGTCCAGCAGGTCGACCAGCCGAGTGGGGTCGTGCACGGTGACCGCGCTCGTCCTGCTCAGCGCGTAGAAGTTCGGCAGCACGGCGGTGAGCTGCCCGACGTCCCACAGGTGCACCCGCACCGCGCCCGGCTCGAACGTGCTCAGCACCCGCATCAGCAACGACTCGACCAGCGCGTCCACCGCGTGCCGCGTGCCAGACGCGGACGTGATGGACAGGTGCGACTCCTCCAGCAACGGCACCGCGACGTCGAAGGCGTCCGAACCGTCGGCCGTGCAGGTGCCGATCCGCCACAACCCGGGTGCGGTGAGCCCCGGGTCGGCGCCCACTCTGCCGAGCCAGCGCCCCGGCGGGTCGCCTGCCACGCCCGGCGCGCTGGCGGCGACCAGGGACCGCAGGCGCGCCGGACCATCGGCCCACTCCTGCCCGAACGCGGCGCGCACCTGGTCCAGCCGCTGCCACACCGCGGTGGACACCGGATCGCCCGGCCGGGGTCCGAGCGACGGATCGCTGCGGGCGCGGTCACAGCCCTCGGTGACGATCTGCCGCTCCAGCTCCAGCGTGGCCAGCTCGAACTCGGCCTCGGCCCGCGCGTTGCGCGCCGCGCCCATGGCGAGGCCGATTCGCGTGCGCAGCGCGTCCAGCGCGGCGAGCACCCTGCCACGCTGCTGCCGTGCCTTCTTGCCGATCACGCGATCACAACCTCGCCTGGTAGGCGTCGAGCAGGTCACCGGCGTCCGCGAGCCTGCCGCGTTGGTGCTCCAGCTCGTCAAGCGCCGCGTCGAGTTGCGTGGGCAGCCACGGCTCGCCGCCCGCGTGGGCGAGCTGAGCGTCCCGCATCGCGCGACGGGCCTGCGCCAGCAGCCGCGTGGCGCTGGCGAGCTGGGCGCTGGCGTCCCCGAGCCCGGTGTGGACAGCGGCGAGGGCGTGGTGAAGGCCGTCGAGCGACATCAGCGTTACAGCCGCGCGGAGTAGGCGTCAGCCGAGGACATGCACGCCTGGATCGTGCTCTGCGTCCCGGTGATGCTCTGCAACGCCTCGGCGAGCAGGCCGTGCGCCTGGTTCACTTCGTCCTGGGAGGAGCCCGAGGTGGCCTCCGCGAGCGACTGCTGGGCTTCCTCGAGCGACTGGGCTGCCTGTTGCAGTGCGGCGATGCTGGCGGATGCCTTCTCGTTGGCGAGCGCGATGCCCGCGCGGATCTCCTCAACACCGGCCATAGGGTGTAC
This sequence comes from Actinophytocola sp., assembly GCA_009377475.1. Lineage (GTDB taxonomy): Bacteria > Actinomycetota > Actinomycetes > Mycobacteriales > Pseudonocardiaceae > Haloechinothrix_A. The sequence goes on along the minus strand of WHTY01000015.1, from coordinate 16,367 downwards.
TCCTCGTCAGCGGGGTGAATAGGCGGCCGTCGGATTGGTAGCTACAGACAACGTAGCGTGATCGATCGACTCCGGAAAGCTCAGGTTGCCCGCGAGTGGAACCATTGAAGGGGCAATTCGGGTTCCCGTGTAGGTTGACCGCCATGACAGGGCAGAACACGCCAGCGCGGCAGCAGGACCGCGTGCTGGTCACCGGGGGTTGTGGGTTCATCGGTCAGGCCACGGTCGCCGCGTTCCTGGAGCGCGGAATCGCCGTGACGGTCGCTGACCGTGAGCAGGCGGTCAAGCCGCTCGATGGTGTCCGCTACATCCACGGCGATCTCGCCGATCCCGACGTCCGCGACGCGGCGCTCGGCGACGACACGACCGGGGTCGTGCACCTGGCGGCGTTGACGTCGGTGCTCAAGTCGGTGGATCGGCCGGCGCAGACCTACACCGACAACGTCGCGGTCACCCAGGGGCTGCTGGAACTGGCCCGCCAACGCGGCGTTGAGAAGTTCGTCCTCGCCTCAACGAACGCCGTGGTGGGCGACGTCGGCACCGGCACCATCACCGACGACCTGCCGCTGCGGCCGTTGACACCCTATGGGGCGACGAAGGCGGCGTGCGAGATGCTGCTGTCGGGCTACGCGGGCGCGTATGGGATGACGACGTGCGCGCTGCGGTTCACCAACGTCTACGGCCCCGGCATGGGCCACAAGGACAGCTTTGTGCCCAGGATGATGCGGGCCGCGCTGTCCGGGGACGGCGTCAAGGTCTACGGCGACGGGCAGCAGAAGCGCGACCTGGTGCATATCGACGACGTCGTGCGGGCAATCCTGCTGGCGTGGGACAGCGGCTACACCGGACGGGCGATCGTCGGCGCGGGCCGCTCGGTGTCGGTGCTGGAGATGATCGAGGCGGTCCGGCAGGCGACCGGGCGTCCGGTGCCCGCCGAGCACGTGCCAGCGCCGGGCGGCGAAATGCCCGCCGTGATCGTGGCCGTCAGCCGCAGCGCGGAGACCATCGGCTACCGCCCTTCGGTTGGCCTCGTCGATGGTCTGGCGAGCACGTGGCGATACTTTCAGGAGACGGTGTCCTCGGCGGAGGGAAAGCAGGAGTGACCATCACGACGGAAGTCGAGAGCGAGCGACCCGGCGTCAACACCACACGCCGGGGGCTGGCGTCCTACCCGGACGACGTCGACGCGCGCGCGGTCGCGGAGTTCCACGCCCGCTACCAGCAGCCCACGCTGTCCGAATTGGTCGTGGTGATCGCGGCGTTCAACGAGCAGGACGGCCTCGGCCCGGTGCTCGCGGACATGCCCAAACAGGTCCACGGCATGGACGTCGACGTCCTTGTCGTGGTGGACGGCGCGACCGACGAGACCGCCGATGTTGCCCGCGCCCAGGGCGCCTACACCTGCGTGGCTGACACCAACCGGGGCCAGGGCGCGGCGCTGCGGCTCGGCTACCACCTCGCCGCCGAGTGCGGCGCGACCTACATCGTCACCACCGACGCCGACGGCCAGTACGACAACGCCGAGATGGCTACCCTCATCGGGCCGCTTGTCGATGACGAGGCGGACTTCGTCACCGGCTCGCGCAGGCTCGGGCTCGAGGAGTCCGACGACCGGGTCCGCTGGGTCGGCGTGCGGGTGTTCGCCTGGCTCGCCTCGCTGCTGACGCTGCGCAAGATCACCGACACCTCGTTCGGCTTCCGCGCGATGCGCGCCGAGCTGGCCTGCTCGGTGACGCTGACCGAGCCGCAGTACCAGGCGTCCGAACTGCTGCTCGGTGTGCTCGCGCGTGGCGCGCGGCTGCGGGAGCTGCCGATGAGCATGCGGCTGCGCAACAACGGCACGAGCAAGAAGGGCAAGAGCCTGCGCTACGGCGCGAACTACGCCAGGGTCATGACGGGGACGTGGCTTCGGGAGTACGTGCTGCGCGGTTCACAAAGATGAGCCGGTCGAACAGCACGAACTTCAGAATGAACATGCACCCGTAGGTGCCGAGGTAGACCGCGCCGACGAGCACGGTGCGCCACAGGTGCGAGTCGAGGTACGCCTGCGCCCAGTGGTCGGCCAGCGTCGTGACACCGATGGCGGTCAGCGCCGTGATGACCACGATGACGACGTAGGGCAGCGTCTCACGCTTGCGGTCGGCTTTACCCCGCTGTTGCCACGCCCAGCGCCGGTTGAGCATGTAGTTCGGGATCGCGCCAGAGACGAACGCGATCACGCTGGCGACAAACGCCGTCAAACCGAGGCCATACGCCGTCAGGATCGCCACCTCGCTGGTCGCGGCGGCGACGACCGACGCGCCGGTGTACCGGCCCCACAGCAGGAGCCGCTGCTTCCGGTGCCCGGTTGGTGCCAACTTCGTCATCGCCTCATCCGCCAGGTTCCCGTGGTTCGCGGTGCGCCACGAACAGCATCGACCGTCCGAACGGTACCCATCGTTCCACCGTCCGTGTCGCTGGGACGACCGGGCCACTCCATTCGCCGCGCTATGCGGAATCTTTACACTTTCTTTTGCCTGGTCACGCCGCCGGACGCGCGCCAAGCACCCCGTCCTTCCACCGAATCCGCGATGTGATTAACATCAGCGACCGGATATCGATAGCATCGGGCTACCTTTGGCGGTGCCATGGCTGACGTCGGCCGGACTGCACGGGCTGCCGTAGGCGCCAAACCGATCTTTCGGGGAGTGGAGCGATTTTGCGAGTCCTAGTCCTAGGCGGCGACGGCTATCTCGGCTGGCCGACGGCACTGCATCTGTCCGACCGAGGCCATGACGTCGGTGTGCTCGACAACCTCGTCCGGCGCAACTACGACGAGGAGCTCGGGGTCGACAGTCTGGCCCCGATCGAGACGATCGAGACGCGGGTCAAGGCGTGGGAGGAGGTCTCGGGCAAGCACATCGACTGCTACGTCGGTGACCTGCTCGACGCCGACTTCGTCTACCGCACGCTGCGGGAGTTCCGTCCGGACGCGGTGGTGCACTTCGCCGAGCAGCGGGCGGCGCCGTACTCGATGATCGACCGCGAGCACGCCGTCTACACGCAACACAACAACGTGATCGGCAACCTGAACCTGCTGTTCGCGATCGCCGAGATCGACCCGGAGATCCACCTGGTCAAGCTCGGCACGATGGGTGAGTACGGCACGCCCAACATCGACATCGAGGAAGGCTGGCTCGAGGTCGAGCACAAGGGCCGCAAGGACCGCATACTCTACCCGAAGAAGCCGGGGTCGTTCTACCACCTGTCCAAGGTGCACGACTCGCACAACATCGAGTTCACCTGCCGCATCTGGGGCCTGCGCGCCACCGACCTGAACCAGGGCGTTGTCTACGGCCAAGAGACCGAGCAGACCGCCCGCGACGAGCGGCTGGCGACCCGCTTCGACTACGACGACGTGTTCGGCACCGTGCTGAACCGGTTCGTCATCCAGGCGGTGCTTGGCCAGCCGTTGACCGTGTACGGCACCGGCGGGCAGACCCGAGGCATCATCGACATCCGCGACACCGCCGAGTGCATCCGCCTCGCGGTCGAGAACCCCGCGGACAAGGGCGAGTTCCGGGTGTTCAACCAGATGACCGAGAGCAAGTCGGTGCGCCAGATCGCCGACACGGTCGCCGAGGCGTTCCCCGGGCCGGTGCAGATCGACCACCTCGACAACCCGAGGGTCGAGCAGGCGGAGCACTACTACAACGTCACCCACACCGGGCTCGAGGAGCTGGGTCTCAAGCCACACCTGCTGTCGGATACGTTGATCGAGTCGATGTTCGGCATCGTCGAAGCGAACAAGCATCGGGTCGACGTCGAGAAGATGCATCCGAAGGTGCAGTGGAAACGAACCAAGCAATAGCAGTCCGCGACACCGGACTCGGGTCCGAGTCGCCGGGATCACGCGTGCGCGGCATTCTCACCAGGCACTGGCTGCTTGCCATCCTGCTCGCCGGGGGTGCCGCGCTGCGCGTTCTGGCATGGCTGGCGTATCAGCCCGCGTTGTTGTACTACGACTCGTTCCGGTACCTGGACAACATCGGTGTGCACGACCCGGCCGGGCTGCATCCGATCGGCTACGACCTGCTCGTGCTGAGTCCGCTGCTGTCGGTCGGCGGCCTCGATCTGGTGTCCGCCGTGCAGCACATCGCCGGTCTCGGCTGTGCGGTGGCGTTGTACGCGCTGGCGTTGCGGCTGCGCGCGCCGACGTGGCTTGCCGCCATCGCCGCGGCCCCGGTGCTGCTCGACGCCTACATCGTGCAGATCGAGCAGATGATCATGTCCGACATCTGGCTGTTGGTCGCGCTCGTCGCGATGCTGTGGCTGCTGCTCGGCACCCGCTCCACCACCGGCGCACCAAACGCCCGCCGGGCCGCGCTGGCCGGACTCCTGCTCGGCATCGCCGTGGCGATCAGGGTGATCGCGATCTCGCTCGTGGTGCCAGCGGTGATCTACCTGCTCATCGCGGGCGGTGCGTGGCGCGCCTGGCGTGACCGCGACGCCCTGCGACTGATCGCGCAACGCACCGGCGCGTTCCTCGCGCTGTTCGCCGTCGTCATCGGCTCCTACGCCGGGTACTTCTACACCCAGACCGGCACGGTCGGGCTGAGCAACTCATCGGCGAACGTGCTCTACAGCAGGGGCGCGGTCGTCGCGGACTGCGCCGAGTTGGACCTCACCCCGACCCTGCGGCTCGCCTGCCCGACGGAACCCGTCAGCCAGCGGCGGCCGGACTCCTACGCGCACCGAGCCGCGGACGAGGAGTGGGTGGCGACGTTCCCGCCCGGCACCAACATCCCGCGCGTGCAGCAGGAGTTTGGCTGGGAGGTCGTGCGCCAGCAGCCGCTCGACGTCCTCGGCGCGGTCGTCGTCGACTTCATCAAGGGGTTCCGGCCCGCCCGCACCGACGCGCCCAACGACGTCAGCGTGGCACGCTGGCATTTCCAGCGCGAGTACCAGTACTACAACCACCGGAACATCACGGTGGTGTACTCGCAGCAGTACTCGGGCGAGCCGCCGTCCGGCCTTCCCGCGATCGGGTCATTCCTGCGCTCGTACCAGTTCAGCGTCGGTTACACGCCTGGTCCGCTGCTCGCGACGTTCGGGCTGATCGCGATCGCCGCCATGCTCGGCGTCGGACGCGCCCGCACCAGCGGACTCCGGTCGGCGGCGTTGCTGTCGGTCGGCATGGCGGTGACCATCCTGTTCGCCTCGGCGGCGTTCGAGTTCTCCTGGCGGTACCAGTTGCCGGGGATCGTCTTGCTGCCCATCGCGGGTGTCATCGGCATCGTCGCGCTGTGGGGACGACGGCGGCACATCTGGCAGTGACGTCCGGCGGAGCGGCGTGACGGTCCCGCACGTGCCGCGAGCCGCGAGCCGGTGACGCCGCGCCGTTAGACCTTGGACTTCGACCGGCGCAGGAAGCCAGACACCGCCCCGACGCCGATCACGGCGAGCGCGACCTGAGCGATCAGCTCGAACACGTCGTAGCCGGAGGCGTCACCGATACCCATCTGATTGGTCAGCCAGGTACCAAGCAGCGCGGCCAGGATACCGACCAGGATCGTCGCGATTATGCCGATCGCCTGCTTACCAGGAAGGATCAGTCGTGCCAGCGCACCGATGACCACACCGACAAGCAGCGCGCTGAGCAGCCCAGTAATCGTCATGGGTCACTCCATTCCGCTCAACTGCCACCCGGTCGGGTGGCGGCGCTCCAGGCGTACCCCCGTCGCAACGTCCAAAAACGCGACCGGCTGCACCGAACGCGCAGTGTGCGCCGTTCGGCGGTAGCTTCCTAGACCAATCGGACCCGGCGGGCCAGCCCCCGCAGCAGCTTCGCCGGACCGAAGCCATCGATCGCGCGCTCCACCCGCTCAGCAGCGTCGTTCGGCAGCGACAGCAGGAAGATCTTCCGCCACGCCGACGCGACCTGCTTCGGCAGCGGTCCGGTGACGTAGTTGAGCTGGTAGCGCTCGAACAGGTCGCGCACCTTGGGCGCGATCTCCGCGTACCGGTTGCTCGGCAGGTCGGGGAACAGGTGGTGTTCGATCTGGTGCGAAAGGTTGCCGGTCATCAGGTGCATGAACGGACTACCGGAGATGTTGGCCGAGCCGAGCATCTGCCGCAGGTACCACTGACCCCGCGTCTCCCCCTTGATGGAGGACCGCTCGAAGGTGTCCACGCCGTAAGGGAAGTGTCCGCACATGATCACCGAGTGGGTCCAGAGGTTACGGACCAGGTTCGCGGTGAAGTTGGCCGAGAGGGTGTGCAGCGCCGACGGTCCGGACAGCAACGGGTGCACCACGTAGTCCTTCGTCGCCTGGCGGCGGATCTTGCGCAGCACCTGCTGAGCACGCCTGCGGAAGTCGGGGTCGTCGCGGCGGCCCCGTTGCAGGTTCTTGCCCAGCTCAAGGTCGTAGGCCGCGATGCCGAACTCGAAGAAGCACGCGTTGACGAAGTTCCACAACGGCTGGCCGAGGTAGAACGGGTACCACCTCTGATCCGGCGAGACCCGCATGATGCCGTAGCCGAGGTCGTTGTCCTTGCCGATCACGTTCGTGTAGGTGTGGTGGATCTGGTTGTGCGAGTGCTTCCACTGGGCCGACGGCGAGACGTTGTCCCACTCCCACGCCGTCGAGTGGATCTTCGGGTCACGCATCCAGTCCCACTGACCGTGCATGATGTTGTGCCCGATCTCCATGTTCTCGAGGATCTTGGCGACCGACAGCCCAGCTGTGCCGAGCAGCCATGCCGGTGGGAACAACGAGAACAGCAGCACGCCACGGCTGCCGAGTTCCAGCTTCCGCTGGGCCTCGATGACCCGCCTGATGTAGGCGGCGTCACGCTCGCCTCTGCTGGCGATGATTTCCTCGCGCAGCGCGTCGAGTTCCTTGCCGATGTTCTCGATGTCCTCGGCGGTCAGGTGCGCCGTGGGGTCGTCGGGATCGGGCACGGGACGAACGTCGGGCCGCTCGCTGATCACAGCGGTCATTGGTGCCTCCTAGAGGTCGATGTCGCAGGTGCCCGCAGCGGCGGACACGCAGGTCTGGATACGGACGTCGTCGCCGGGTTCTGCCGTGGTGATCTGGCCGTTGCGCAGGTCGCGGACCGCGCCGGTGCGCAGCGGCGCGACACAGCCGAAGCAGATCCCCATCCGGCAGCCGGACGGCATCAGCACGCCCGCGCGCTCGCCGGTGTCGAGCAGCGGGGTGGAGCCGTCGGCGTCGACGGTGGTGTCGGTCTTGCTGAAGGTCACCTGGCCGCCCTCGCCAGTGACGACGACGGTGGGCCGGAACCGCTCGGTGTGCAGTCGATCAGGCACCCCGGCGTCCGCCCACTGCTTCTCGGCTGCGTCGAGCAGGCCGGTCGGCCCGCACGCCCAGGTCTCGCGCTCGGTCCAGTCCGCGACGATCTCGTCCAATTCGGCCAGATCGAGCATGCCTTCGACGTCGGTGTGCCGTTCGACGAGCCGGAGCTGGCCGCGCTCGGCGAACCGCCGCAGCTCGCCACCGAAGATGACGTCCCTCGCCTGCGGCGCGGAGTGCAGCACGACGACGTCGGCCAGCTCGTCGACGGCGTTGCGCAGCATGCCCATCACCGGGGTGATGCCGCTGCCAGCCGTCACGAACAACGCTTTGCGCGGCCGGGGCGCGGGCAGCGTGAAGTCGCCCTTGGCCTGGTCGAGGTGGATCAGGGTGCCCGGCTGGACCCGCCGGACCAGGTGGTTACTGACCACGCCATCCGGGATGGCCTTGACCGTGACGGAGATCCGGCCATCACGCCGGTCGGTCCGCGAGGTGAGCGAGTACGCCCGCCACTGCCGGACGCCGTCGACGTCGACACCGACGCGGATGTACTGGCCCGGAACGTGACCGCGCCAGCCGTCACCTGGCCGAATGACCAGTGTCGCCGCGTCGGGCGTCTCGGGACGCACCTCCTCGATCCGGCCGCGCAGGTCGGCCGACGCGCGCAGCGGACTGATCATGTCCAGGTAGTCCGACGGCACCACCGGCGTCGTGACGTATTCCGCGATCCGCGCGGCACGCGCGCGCAACGAGGCGAACGCACCACGCCATGGGGCTGCCACTACTGCCATGGCTCCAGCATGTTCTATTGCTGCGCGTAAAGTCATGACCTGTCGATGTGAATCCGTAACATGAAATTGTTCGCGAGGAACAAGCCATGACAGACCGTCGTGAGTCCATCGCAAACCGCGCCATCCAGGGCGCCGCTGAGCTGGACATTGACGCCACGACCATCGCCGCGCTCCGCGAGCGACTGCCCGCCGTCGCGGACGAGGTCGTCGCGGCCATCATGGTCGAAGTGCCCAGCTACGCGGGCGCGCTTACCGGCCGCAGAGGCGCCAACATCCGACAGGCCGTGCAGACCGCCCTTGACAACTTCCTCGAACTGGCGAGCGGCACGGCATCGCAGGTCGCCGACCTCGGCGCGGGCGCAGACACGGCCTTCGAACTCGGCAGGGGCGAGGCCGCCAACGGCAGGAGCATGGAAGCCCTGCTCGCCGCGTACCGCGTCGGCGCGCGGGTGGCCTGGCGCGGCTGGTCGTCGGCCGCCGTCGAGACCGGACTGGCCGCCGACACCATCGCCAAGTTCGCCGAGCTGGTGTTCGACTTCATCGACGAACTGTCCGCGACAAGCGCGGCGGGCCACGCGGACGCGCTCGCCACGCAGGACAGGGCACGGCAACGCCAGCTCGAACGGCTCGGCAGGAGCCTGCTCGACGGCGCAGCCGACGACGTCCTGCTCGCCGACGTCGAGCGGGCAGGCTGGACCCCACCGACCATGCTGATCGCCGTCCTGCTGGCAGAAGCACGCGCCCACGCGGTGCGGCAGCTTCTCGACCCCGCGACGCTGCTCCTTGTCGACCACCTGCCAAGCGCGCCACTGACCGAGTCCATGAGCGTGCTGCTCGTGCCGGCCGACCAGGACACGAGCAGGGCGCACCTGCTGCAACTCCTCCGGGGCATGCACGCGGTCGTCGGCCCCGCCCGGCCGTGGCGAGACGTCAGGGCATCCTTCGCCCGCACGGTGCGTGCCGTCGAGGTCGTACCGGCCACCGGCGAGCCGATCGACACCGAACGCTGCCTCGTCGAGCTGGTTCTCAGCGCGGACAGCGACGCCTACGACGACCTGCGGGAACGCGCCCTCGCACCGCTGCGTGAGCTCCCGCCGGCCACGGTAGCGCGCCTCACCGACACTTTGCGGTCGTGGCTGCTCCACCAGGGCCGCAGGGACGCCGTCGCCGAGGACCTGTTCGTGCATCCGCAGACCGTGCGCTACCGGATGAGCCAGCTCCGCGAGCACTACGGCGAGGCGCTGTCCGACCCGAGGCAGGTGCTTGAGCTGACGGTGGCGCTGGCGCTGCGGCGGTAGGCATGCGGCCGCGCGCGGTTACTCGCTGACGACGTCCAGCACGACCTTGCCGACGGCAGCGCGCTCGTCCATGCTCGCCAGCGCGTCGGCGGCCTTGTCCAGCGGGTAGCGCTCGCCGATGTGCGGGTCGAGCTTGCCCGCTTCCAGCAGCGGCAGCAGGTCGTTCCACTGCTCGTGCAGGTACCCCATCCGGTGCAGGAAGAATTCACCCCACGCCACGCCGACGACCGAGACGTTGTTCAGCAGCAGCCGGTTGACCTTGACCGTAGGGATTTCGCCGCCGGTGAAGCCGATGACCAGCAGCCGTCCCTCACGCGCGAGGCTGCGCAGCGAGTCGGTGAACCGGTCCCCGCCGACCGGGTCGACGATGACGTCCACGCCACGTCCGCCGGTCAGCTCCTTCACGGCGTCCTTGAAGCCGTCGGCGAACACGACGTCGTCCGCACCTGCCGCCCGCGCGAGTTCCGCCTTGGCCTCGGTGGACACCACGCCGATCACCCGCGCGCCGAGCGCCTTCGCGAGCTGGATCGACGCGCTGCCGACCCCGCCAGCCGCGCCGTGCACCAGCACGGTCTCGCCCTCCTGCACGTTGGCGCGCCGCCGAAGTGAGAAGTGCGCGGTGAGCACGTTCATCGGAACCGCGGCGCCCTGCTCGAACGTCATCCGGTCAGGCAGCGGAAAGACCATGGCCGGGTCGACCGCGACGGTCTCGCAGAAGCCACCAAACCCGACGAATGCTGCGACGCGTTGCTCCGCGCTGAAGCCGCTGCCCTCGGGCGCGGCGCGCACCACTCCGGCGACCTCGGATCCCGGCGTGAACGGCACCGGCGGCTTGACCTGGTACATGCCCTTGGTCTGCAACACGTCCGGGAAGGTGACACCAGCGGCGTGGACGTCGATCAGGACCTTGTCGTCGTCCGCCGTCGGCGCGTCGACGTCGGCGATCTCGACGGAGCGTGGCCCGTCCAGCGAGGTGATCCGCACTGCGCGCATGAGCTTCCTTCCCAAGTGATCTCTGTTGTTGTCCGACACGGTAGCCACGCGGGCCCGGCGCGGCGAGTGGCGGTGACTTCGATGCCTACGGCGTCGCGGGTAGGGCCGCGACGGTCCGGATCGCGGTGGCAACGCCGTCCGGGCGTTCGTACGGCAGCATGTGGCCCGCGCCCGCGAACACGACGAACTCCGCGTCCGGGAGTTCGTCGGCGATGATGTGGGCGTGCGACGGCGGGGTGAGGCGGTCGCGGTCCCCGACGAGCACGGCGGTCGGCACGCCCGCGAACGCGCACAGCGCCGCCGCCCGGTCGTGCGTCATGATCGCGCGATTGAACCCGGCCGCGCTGCTGCGATGCGTCCGCGCGCACTGTTCGACGGCCGCACGCACGTGCGCGGCGTCCGGGCGCGCGCCGAAGGCGACCGCGCGCAGGACGTAGCGCGAGAGGCGCTTGCTCGGCACCGGCAGCGCGCCCCGCACGGTGGACTCCGGGCGAGCAGCCGTCGGCGCGGTCGTCCCGCGCGACGCCGCCTTCCGGCGCGCGAGCCGCCTGCGCCACCGGTCGGCCGCGGCGATCGGTGCGGGCATCCGCGACATCACGTCCTGCATCTCCCCCGCCGACGTCGACACGAACACCGCGCCGGACACGCGCCGCTCGACGACGTCCGGGTGCCGCTCGGCCAGCGCCATCATCGTCATGCCGCCCATGGAATGCCCCGCGAGCACGACCCGACCCTCGGGCACCAGGGCCGCGATCAGCTCAGCGACGTCGTCCGCGAGTCGGTCGAGGGTGGCCGATCCGCGCGGGGCGGGGTCGGAGTCGCCGTGGCCGCGCAGGTCCAGCGCGAGCACGCGCATCGTGTCGCCGAGCCGCGCGGCGACGTCGTCCCACACGGAGGCGTCCTCGGTCCAGCCGTGCAGCAGCACCGCGCAGACGTCGGCGTCCGCCCGGCCGCGTTCGGTCACCGACAGCGTCACGCCGTCGGACGTCGTGAATCGTGCGTCCGCCATCAGCCGAGCGATCCGGTCGGCTTGACCTTGCCGCGCAACAGGTTGTTCGCGATGGTGCGACGTTGGATCTCGTCGGTGCCCTCGTAGATGCGGGCCAGGCGCAGCTCGCGGTACCAGCGCTCGATCGGCAGCTCACGGGTGTAGCCCATGCCGCCGTGAATCTGGAGCACCCGGTCGACGATCTCGTTCGCCTTGGTCGCGCCGTACAGCTTGGCGATCGACTGCGCGTGCCGGGAGGCAACGCCGCCTTCGGTGTCGACCAGCCACGCCGCATGCAGCACCAGCCACCGCAGCGCCTCGATCTCCACCGATGAGTCCGCGATCATCCACTGGATCGCCTGCCGGTCCCCGATCGGCTTGCCGAACGTCTCGCGGGTGTTGGCGTAGTCGATGCTCATCTCAAGCAGCCGTTCGCACGAGCCGAGCGCGCGGGCCGGGATGAGGTAGCGGCCCCTGCCGATCCACTGCATCGCCAGCTCGAAGCCCTTGCCCAGCTCGCCGAGGATCTGCGACTCCGGCACGCGGACGTCGTCGAACACCAGCGCGGCGGGCGCCCACTCACCCATGGTGTCGATCGGCTCCGACTTCCAGCCCATGTCGCGGTCAACGACGAAGCACGTGACGCCGCCGTTCGCGCCGCGCTCGGGGTCGGTGACGGCGAAGACCATCGCGAAGTCGGCCTCGTTGCCGCCGGTGATGAACGTCTTCTCGCCGTTGATGACCCAGTCCGTGCCGTCCTTGCGGGCGCTGCTGCGGATCGCCTTGGCGTCCGATCCCGCACCGGGTTCGGTGATCGCGAAACACGACTTGCGCTCGCCCGCGATGGTCGGCAGGAGGTAGCGCTGCTGCTGTTCGTCGTTGGCGTGGTAGAGGATATTGTCGGCGTCGCCGCCGAACATGAACGGCACGAACGTCTTGCCGGTCTCCACCATGAGCAGCGCCGTCATCACGGCGGACAGGCCCATGCCGCCGTACGACTCCGGCGTCTGGAGGCCCCAGAAGCCAGCGTCCTTGGCCTTGAGCTGGAGTTCGGTGCGCTCGTCCGGGGTGAGCCCCGGTTGGCCTGCGCGTTCCCGGCGCAGCACCTCCTGCTCCAGCGGCATGACCTCGCGGCGGATGAACGTGCGCACCCAGTCGCGGATCTCGCGTTCCTCTGTGGTCAGTGAGAAGTCCATTGTGGTCCCTTAGAAGGCGTTGATGCCGGTCAGCGAGCGGCCGATGAGCAGCTTCTGGATCTGGGTCGTGCCCTCGTAGAGGGTGAGCACGCGGGCGTCGCGCAGGAACTTGCTGACCGGGTACTCGTCGATGTAGCCGTAGCCGCCGAACACCTGGATCGCCAGGTTGGACGCCTTCACGGCGGCCTCGCTGGCGTAGAGCTTGGCCATCGATGCCTCGGTCTTGAATTTTTCGCCGCGCTCGATGAGGTCGGCAACCCGCCACACCAGCAGGCGGGACGCGTCGGTCTCGACCGCCATGTCGGCCAGCATCTCCTGCACGAGCTGGAAGCTGGCGATCGGTTTGCCGAACTGCTCGCGCTCCTTGGCGTAGTTGACGCTGGCTTCCAGCGCGGCGCGGGCGAGGCCGACACAGCCCGCCGCTACCGCCATCCGCCCCTTGTCCAGTGCGAACATCGCGATGGAAAAACCCTGGCCGCGTTCGCCGAGCCGCGCGGAGTCGGGCACGCGCACAGCGTCGAGGGTGAGTTCGGCGGTGGCCTGCCCGCGCAGTCCGAGCTTGCCCTTGATCTCCGAACGGCTGAAGCCCTCGGCGTCGGTCGGCACCAGGAACGCCGTGACGCCCTTCGGGCCGGGGCCGTCGGTGCGGGCGAAGATCAGCGCGACGTCGGCCCAGGTGCCGTTGGTGATGAACATCTTCTGACCGGTGATGATCCAGTCGTCACCGTCCTGGACGGCGCGGGTGGTGAGGTTGCCCGCGTCGGAGCCGGTGCCGGGTTCGGTGAGACCGAAACAGCCGAGCGACTCGCCGGAGCACAGCCTGGGCACCCAGTGCTGTTTCTGCTCCTCGGTGCCGTACTTGACGATCTGCTTCGCCACCAGGCCGAGTGACACCGACACGATGCCGCGGATGGCAGTGTCGCCCCGGCCGAACTCCTCCATGACCAGGCAGTAGCTGAGGTGGTCGCCGCCGGATCCGCCGTACTCCTCTGGCACGGTCAGGCCGAGGAAGCCCAGCTCGGCGAGCTGCTTGACGATGCCGATGTCGACCTGCTCGCTGCGGTCCCACTCGGCGACGTTGGGCACGACCTCACGGTCGATGAAATCCCGCGCGAGCTGCTGAACCGCATGCTGCTCGTCGGTGAGGGACAGATCCACGGCTACCTCCAAACGAACACTGTTCGCTATCATAGTGGCACGGTGTCGCTGCCCGGGACAAGCGACGGCGTGAGTGAGGGACACGACGTTCTGAACGAGGGACACGGCGTCGTGGGTGAGGGACACGACGTCGGGAGCGCGGGACACGATGCCTACGATGTAACCCGACCTTCGGAGGACGGATGGGACGGCCCAAGACACCGCTGCTGAGCCTGGCTCGCATGGCGTCAGCCGCATTGGACATCGTCGACTCCGATGGTCTCGACGGGCTGTCGATGCGCAGGCTCGCGACCGCGCTCGGCGTCCAGGTCGCCTCGCTGTACAACCACGTCAAGAACAAGGACGACCTGCTGCACGAAATCAGCAACCAGATCATGTCGCAGGTCGACGTCACCGGGTTCCGCGACGGCGACTGGCGCCAGGGCGTCGCGACGTGGGCGCGCTCCTACCGCGCGGCGCTGCGCGCGCATCCGAACATGGTGCCGTTCCTCGCCGCCGGTCCGGCGCGGCGGGAGACGTCGCTGGCTCGCGCTGACGCCGTGCACGGTGGTCTCGTCGCGGCAGGCTGGCCGCCCCGGCAGGCCACGCTGATCGGCGCGTCCACGAAGTACCTGGTCGTCGGCGCGGCGATGACGTCGTTCGCGCGGGGTTTCGACGACGACGTCCAGGTCTACGTCGACCGCTACCCGCACCTCGGCCAGGCGCACAAGCTCCGCTCGCACGCCGACGAGATCGACGACGAGGCGTTCGAGCTGGCGCTGCTGTCCTTCCTCGACGGCCTGGAGCGCCGGTTCACGGAGCTGCACGAGCCGCGCTGAACGACGCTTTCGATGCACTGGGCGCAGCGAAAGCGTCGTTCAGCGCAGCGAGGAAGGGAAGTCCAACCCGGACCTGGCGCTGCGTCTGTCACCGCAGTTGATCAACCACCCGCGCGGTGTTGTTCGGCAAACGACACGTACTGGACATAGTTTCGCAACACCGCGCGGTACGTAGCCGATACCGCGCGCAGCGATGTCGGCGACTGGCCGAGTATCACGTCTGCTCGTGGTGTGGTTCGCCATACCGCGCGAACCGGACATACTCGCACCACAACGCGAGTAGGCCTGATCAACATCGAAGAAACGGCACGCCCCGGCACACGGTGAATGACGCTTTGGGTGCATCTGCAGTCGCCACCATAGCGACCGAGCACTGTGCGACGTTGTTCGCAGGCCTGGGGGTTTGCTCCGCAGAGGGGTCAGGGCCTGCCCGCTGGCGGCAACTACATCACAAGCCACGCGAAGACGGCTGTGCGGGTGATGTCTATTGCGGTTCGAGGGGGCCGCGTATCCAGAAGGCGTCACCCGATCCGTCTCGGCACTCTGGCGGAACGCGATCGATCCGGGTTCCGGACTCTCCGCCGCCGATATCAAGGCGCTGACCCGCTCGCCACACGACCTGTCCTTTTTCGTTGTAGATCGCGAGAGGGGCGAACGTCGCCTGGTAGCCGGATGGCCACTGTGCTGCGGTGTGCTCACCGTTGAAGTCCAGCCAGACGCACCCTTCTCGGCCAGCATCCGGATCGCCGACAATGCCGACGTCGATCGCCGCCGTCGCCGGGGTTTCCTTGGAGTCGTAACTCGGCAACAGGATGGCGTTGCGGACCCGTGTCTGATGGGTCGTCGCCGGTGATGTTGTCGGCTCTCTCGTTTTCTTGGTTGCCGTTCTCGTTGACCGCGTGGTTGACCGCGTGGTCGTGGTGGTCACTGGTTCCACTGGTGCGGACCGGGATGTCTGGGTCCGTCTGCTGGGTTCGTTCGTCATGCTGGTCGTGGTATTGGTGGCTGCGGTGGATGAGGCTGGCGTGGTGGCACTCGTCGCGGTGGCAGCGGCTGGCTGCGATTCGGCATCGAGGTGGTCGTTGCTCCCTCACGCGCTGATGAGCAGCGCTGCGGTCAGGATAAGCGGTAACGCGAGTTTCGGTCGCATACCCCGCCCCTGCCCTTCTGAGGTGACTATTGAGCCTAACACCAAGCTCGCATAATGAGAAAACTCACAGATTGGAGGAAAAAACCTAACGGACGGGCGCGGTTTTCCTTGGACCGTTTTCAATTTGCTGTTTTTCTTACCGTTATTGTCTGTGACGGTAAGATCAACGGACTGCGCGAGTGCCTACCCGTGGTTCTCTTCGTCGCTCTCGACGGTGTTGCCGTGCCTGTGCGGTGACGGCGTGGGTGGCGTGCGGTCCGGGGTCCCGCGGCGGGGGTCGACCGTGACTGGCTTGCCCTGCGGATCCAGCAACGGTTTCCCGTCAGGCCCCATGACGGGGATTTCGCTGGGGAGCCTGTCGTGATCAATAGTGCCGTCCTCCGCTACCCACGGCGGAGCGGGTGGCGGAGGTGGCGGTTCCTCGCTGGAGGTGGAGAGCGCGATCGCGACGCCCGCTGTCACGGCCATAGCCGCGAGTCCGATGACGCTGGTAGTGACGGTGGTGCGCATCCGCATTGGTGGCCCCTTATCTGTGTTGAGGACCCCCGTAAAGTGAGGATCCGTTGATCATTTCTGTTGTTCTGGGCCTCGTCGTCGCCCGTGCTGTGTGTGGTGGACCGCAGCCGGGGTCAAGGTGGAGCGCCCGCAGCGGTAGCGAGGACGAACGACCTTGATGCTGG
>WHTY01000041.1 GCA_009377475.1 Actinophytocola sp. | reverse complement strand
GGCCGTGGCGACCGAGCACGCACATAGGTCGTTGCTCGCACGCTGGCTGCCGACGCTCGACCTCGCCTACCTGCTCCCGGTCGCCGCCGTGCTGGCCATCGGCGGGGTCGCCTACCGCGCGGACCTCGCCGGTCTGGGTGATATCACCGCCGTCACGCTGTATCTGTTGGCGATGTCCGGGCCGTTGGTGGAGCTGCTGGCGTGGGTGGAGGAGTTGCAGGTCGGCTCGGTCGGCCTGCGCCGCATCCTCGGCGTCCGGCTGGCGCGGCCCGCCCGCGACGGCGCGCGAGTGACGCCGAACGGCAGGGACATCCAGCTGCGCGACGTCCGGTTCGCGTACCGCGACGGCCACGACGTCCTGCACGGCATCGACCTGCACATCGCGGCGGGCGAGCGGCTGATGGTCATCGGGCCGTCCGGGTCAGGCAAATCGACGTTGGCGCGGCTGCTCGCGGGGCTCGCCGAGCCCCGCGAGGGCACCATCTCGCTCGGCGGTGTCGATCTGCGGCGGTGGCCACACGATCAGGTGCGTGGTGAGGTCCTACTGCTCACCCAGGAGCATCACGCCTTCGTGGCACGACGCGCACCTGCACGACGTCCTCGCCGTCGTCGGGGCGGACGACTGGGTGCGGTCGTTGCCGGACGGCCTGGACACCCGCCTCGGCACGGGCGCGGTGTCGGTGCCACCGGCGGTGGCGCAGCAGCTCGCGCTGGCCCGGGTGTTGCTGGCCGACCCGCCGGTCGTCGTGCTGGACGAGGCGACGGCGGCGATGGACAACGGCGCGGCGCGGCAGGCCGAGCGCTCGGTCGCCGCGGCCTTCGCAGGCAGGACGGTCATCTCCATCGCGCACCGGCTCGACCCCGCCCGCGACGTCGACCGCATCCTCGTGCTCGACGGCGGCCGCGTCGCCGCGCTCGGCACCCACGACGGGCTGGTGGCCGAGGGCGGGTCGTACGCGCGGCTGCTGGCGGCGTCGTCGCTGGACCTCGCCGAGCACCCCAGCCCGGCGTCCCACGATTCCCCGGCCAGGTGATCTCCGCGTCCGAACCGGCGAAGTCCGCTGCCGTTGGCGATCACGGCACTTAGGGTCCGGCTGGCAGGGTGTGACCGACCAGGCTTGGAGGACGCCGTGATCGCATGGCACGCCGCGCAGCGACGTTGTGTCGCCGGATTCCTCGCCGTGGCGTTGGTGTCGTTGCTGTCAGGGGTGGTCGCCGGCCCGACGGCTGCCGCCGCTCCTGCGGTCGGCTCGGGAGCCGTCCCAGCGGCAATTCCTGGTGCCGCCGCCGTGCCGGTGCCGCAGTGGGAACCCGGCCTGCGGTCGTACTTCGTCCTCACCGCACCGGGTGACGTCAGCCCAGCCATTGGTGCGATACGCGCGAATGGCGGATCGGTGTTCGCGGCGTACCCCGCGATTGGCGTCGTTGTGGCGCACGCGACCGGCGAGAACTTCGCCAGCACCGTGCGAAAGGCGCCAGGCGTGCAGCAGGCGGGCGCGACCCGCGCCTCGGACATCCCGAAGCAGGCGTACGAACCGGTCGTCCCGCCGAGGCCGCCGCAACACACGCCGATGGGGCAGGAACGTCCGCGCTGGAACCTCACCCAGATCGGCGCGGACAAGTCGTTGCCGGTGGCCAGCGGCTCGCGGGACGTCGTCGTGGGCGTGCTCGACACGGGCGTCGACGGCGAGCACGCCGAACTCGACGACGCCTTCGACGAGAACAAGTCCGCATCGTGCGCGTATGGCTCGCTCGACCGGCGCGACGGCGCGTGGCGCGACACGAACTCGCACGGTACGCACGTCGCAGGCACGATCGCTGCCGCGAAGGACGGCGTTGGCGTGCTCGGCGTCGCGCCTGGCGTCACGGTCGCGTCGGTGCGCGTGGCCGAGCAGCCGAGCGGGTTGTTCTTCCCGGAGAACGCCGTGTGCGGGTTCATGTTCGCCGCGCAGCAGGGCTTCGACGTCACCAACAACAGCTACTACGTCGACCCATGGCAGTACCTGTGCCCGGACGACCCCGACCAGTCCGCGATCCTCGAAGCGGTGCGGCGCGCCGTGCGACACGCAGAGCGCAACGGCGTGCTGCACGTCGCGGCGGCGGGCAACTCGGACTACGACCTCGCCAACAAGACCACCGACAGCTCAAGCCCGAACGACTCGAAGCCCACCGCCAACCGGCCGCTGACCGCCGACTGCATCGACCTGCCGACCGAGCTGCCCGGCGTCGTCACGGTGTCCGCGACCGGCATGGAGCAGCGCAAGGCGTCCTACTCGAACTACGGCACCGACAAGATCGACGTCACCGCGCCGGGCGGCGACCCCGGCCACCAGGACGAGGGCGTGCTCTCGACGACGCCCGGCGGTCGGTTCGGCATGAAGGCGGGGACGTCGATGGCCGCGCCGCACGTGACAGGCGTCGCCGCGCTGCTGGCGAGCGCGCATCCGGAGTGGACGCCCGCCGAGCTGCGGCAACGGCTGTACGCCCAGGCGCGGGACATCGACTGCCCCGACGACGACCGCTGCGTCGGGGACACCGCTCGCAACTCCTTCTACGGCGAGGGCGTCGTCAACGCCGCCGCAGCCGCCGGGGTGGGCAAGGCACGGTAGCCTGCGCGGTGAACGAAGCGTCCCACATGGCCGCCGTCCCCGAAGACGACGATCTATCTGAACAGGCGCCATGGCGCGGCAACGCATGATGAGCATCGACCGCTGGCGCAGGCCGCTCGGTTCGGTCCTGCTGATTCTTGGCGTCGGTGTGCTGGTGTGGCTGCTCGCGGTCTACCTGCACGCTGACATCGCAGGCACCGATCTCGATGACGACGATTCCTACCACTGGCAGGGCGAGAGCCTCTACGTGCGCAGTCCCGGCGGTGGATGGTGCACGCTGCGGTCAGACGGCCAGGAACAACAGTTCAGCTTGCAACGCCGCAAGGTCCGCAGCGAGCAGTCGTTCGACGTCGTCCTTGTAGAACTCGGTGGCGCGTCGGTACCAGCCCGGGACACCGCGTCGGGCACGCTGACGTGCTCGGCGAATGACCAAGCCCGGGTCATCACTGGATGGCCGATCCACTTCTACTTCATCGCCGAAACCGGGTTCCCAGTGTTGGTCGTGGCCGCCGCCGCTGTGGTCGGCGGCCACTTCCTGCGCCGCAGCCCCCGCCGCTAGCGCGAGCGCCCGTGCAACACGCGCATCATTCGCGCGACCAGCTTCTCCGTCGCCTTCGTCCGGGAGAACGACGTCAGGGACAGCGGCGGCGAGAACCGCTGCCGCGCGATGGCCTTCGGGCGCGCGAACTCCCGCAGCCCCTCCGGCCCGTGGATGCGGCCGAAGCCGGAGTCGCCGTGCCCGCCGAACGGCAGCGACGCGATCCCGGCGAACGACAGCGGCGCGTTGATCGACGTCGCCCCGGTGCGCAGCCGTCGCGCGATGTCGAGCCCTTTGGCGCGCGTGAACACCGCCGACCCGAGCCCGTACGTCGAGTCGTTCGCCCGCGCCACCGCCTCGTCCATGTCGCGAACCTTCGCGATGGTCACCGTCGGCCCGAACGTCTCCTCGCGCACCGCCGCCGCGTCCTCTGGGACGTCGACTAGCACGATCGGCTGAACGGTCCGCTCCCCGATGGAGTCAAGCCCGCCGTAGACCGCCTTGCCGCCGCGCGCCAGCGCGTCCTCGACGTGCCGCCGGATGACGTCGATCTGCGAGCGCATCGTCATCGGCCCGTACTGCGCGTCCACATCGGACCCGCCGCGCACCGAGCCCACCTTCTCGACGACCTTCGCCACGAAGTCGTCGTACACCTTCTCGTGCACGTACGCGCGCTCGACACCGGCGCACGTCTGGCCCGCGTTGGCGCACGCGCCCCACACGGTCGCGTCGGCGGCCGCGTCCAGGTCGGCGTCGGCGTCCACGAGCACCGCATCCTTGCCGCCGCCCTCGATGACCACCGGCGTCAGCCGCTGCGCCGCCGTGGCCATCACCTTCTTGCCGGTGGCAGCCGATCCGGTGAACGCGATCTTGTCGACGTCGCTGGCGGCGAGCGCCGCACCGGTTTCACCGAAACCGGTGATGAGCTGCAACACCGGCTGCTCCGGCACCGCCTCCGCGAACGTGTCGACCAGCCACTTCCCAACGCCCGGTGTGTGCTCGCTCGGCTTGAACACCACCGCGTTGCCCGCCGCGAGCGCGTAGGTGACCGAGCCGAGCGGGGTGTAGACCGGGTAGTTCCACGGACCGATGGCGCCAACGACACCCAGCGGGTGGTACTCCACGCTCGCCGCGTTGTTCGCCAACAGCAGACCGGGTGAACGACGTTGCGGGCCGAGCACCTTGCGCGCGTGCTTCGCGGCCCACTCGATGTGCTCGATGGCGAGCACAATCTCCAATTGCGCGTCGCCGTCGGGCTTGCCGGTCTCGGCGCGCACCAGCGCGCACAGCTCGGGCAGCCGCCGGGTGATGATGCTCTTCCACTTCCGCAGTCGCTGGGCGCGTCCGGCGAAGCCGAGGCCGTCCCAGAATCTCGCGGCATCGCGGGCCCGCGCGACGGCGGCGTCCACCTCGGCGGGCGTGGTGATCGGGTAGGTGCCGACCACCTCGTCGGTCGCCGGGTTGAGCGAGTCGAACGTCCGCTCAGCGGCGTCCTGGGAACTTTCTGGTAGCACGGTGGCCATCGGGTGCCTCCATCGCGAGTGCGTCGATCGGTGTCGAGCATGCCCTACTGTTGACGTCTTGCCAACAGTAGGGTCATTCGGGTGCGATGAGTTCAGCATGCCACCCGATCCGGTGGTGAACAGGGTGTAGGTCGTCCCCGTTCGGACCTTGGCGGAGCAGGGGGCTGCTCGTAGGCTTGGCGGTCTGGTGACGGTGCAGGAGGCAACCAAGGAGGACCCGAGGACCCGAGGAGGACGTCGAGAGATGCGCATCTCGCATTTCGGACACGCCTGCGTGCTGGTGGAGACCGAGTCGGCCCGCATGCTGATCGACCCCGGCGCGTTCTCGTCCGGGTTCGAGTCCGAACGCGACCTGGACGCGGTGCTGATCACCCATCAGCATTACGACCACATCGACGCCGAGAAGCTGCCCACTCTGCTCGCCGCGAACCCCGGCGCGCGGCTGGTCACCGACCCCGGCACACAGGAGACCGTCGCCAAGCTCGGCCTCGACTCGCATACGACGTACCCCGGCGAGTCGCTGCGGATCGGCGACACCGAGGTGCGCGCCGTCGGTGGCGAGCACGCCATCATCCACAAGGACATTCCGTGCGTGGCGAACGTCGGTTACCTGTTCGACGACGGCGCGTTCTACCACCCCGGCGACTCGTTCCACGTCCCTGAGCAGCGCATCGACGTCTTGGGGCTGCCGACAGCCGCGCCATGGCTCAAGGCGTCCGAGGCGGTCGACTTCCTGCGCGCGGTCGCGCCGCGCATCGCGGTGCCGATCCACGAGGCCGTGCTCGCGTTCCCCCAAATGCATTACGGCCTGTTCACCAACCTCGCTCCGGACGGCACCGAGGTGCGCGTGCTCGAATCCGGCGAGGTTCTGACACGCTGAGGACGCATGCGGTACCAGTGGATCTCCTTCACGACCGACTACGGGCTCGATGACCCGTTCGTCGGCATCTGCCACGGGGTCATCGCGCGGATCGCGCCGGACGTCCGGGTCATCGACCTGACCCACGCGGTGCCGCCCGGCGAGATCCGGCACGGCGCGTTCACCCTCGCCCAAGCCGTGGGTTATCTGCCGCCTGCCGTGCACCTCGGCGTCGTCGACCCGGGTGTCGGCACCACGCGCAGGGCGGTGGCGCTCGTTGCGCGAGACGGCGTGCTCGTCGGGCCGGACAACGGGCTCCTGCTGCCAGCGGCCGAGGAGTTGGGCGGCGCTGTCGCGGCCTACGAGCTGACCGCGCCGGAGTACCGGCTGCCCGACGTCTCCGCCACGTTCCACGGCCGGGACATCTTCGCGCCCGCCGCTGCGCACGTCGCCGCCGGTGTGCCGCCGGAACGGCTCGGCCCGCCGGTCGACGTCCGGGACCTGGAGCGGGTCACCGCGCCCGCGCCGTCGGTGCGGCCCGGCGCGATCACGACCGAGGTGCTGGTGGCCGACCACTTCGGCAACATCCAGCTCGCCGCCCGCGCCGACACGCTCGCAGACGCCGGGTTCGACGAGGGGCAGCAGGTCACGGTGCACATGGGCGAGGCGCGGCACCTCGCCGTCATCGGCCGCACGTTCGAGGACGTCGAGGACGGCGAGCTGATCCTGCTGGTCGACTCCGCCGGGATGCTGGCGCTGGCGATCAACCGCGCGTCGGCCGCGATGAAGCTCGGCCTGGTGCGCGGGCATTTCCCGGAGTGCGTGATCTCCGGTCCGACCGGCTGACGGCCGCTGCCTGCGCCAGCGCTGTGCGCGCCCGGGCCCGGGCCCTACAGGATCGGCGCTGGCATGTATTTCGCCGCGTCCGGGTAGCGCTCGATCACGGCGTCCACCCGCGCCACGACCGCCTTGACCTGCTCCGGAGCCACCCCGGTGAAAGACAGCGGGTCGGCGAGCAGCGCGTCGAGCGCCGCCTTGTCGAGCGGCAGCCGGTCGTCGTTCGCGAGCCGGTCGATGAGGTCGTTCTCGACGCCCTGTTCCCGCATCGCCAGCGCGGCGGCGACGGCGTTCTCCTTGATCGCCTCGTGCGCGGTCTCCCGGCCCACCCCGGCGCGAACCGCCGCCATCAGCACCTTCGTCGTCGTCAGGAACGGCAGGTAGCGGGTCAGTTCGGTGTCGATCACGGCGGGAAACGCGCCGAACTCGTCGAGCACAGTCAGCAGCGTCTCGAAGAGGCCGTCCGCCGCGAAGAACGTGTCCGGCAGTGCGACGCGGCGCACCACCGAGTCGGAGACGTCGCCCTCGTTCCACTGGTCGCCCGCGAGTTCGCCGATCATCGAGCCGTAGCCGCGCAGCACCACCGCGAGGCCGTTGACGCGTTCGCACGAACGGGTGTTCATCTTGTGCGGCATGGCGCTGGAGCCCACTTGACCCGGCTTGAAGCCCTCTGTCACCAGCTCGTGGCCCGCCATCAGTCGGATCGTCTTCGCCAGGCTCGACGGCGCGGCCGCGAGCTGCACGACGGCGGACACCGCGTCGTAGTCCAGCGACCGCGGGTAGACCTGGCCCACGCTGGTGAACACTCGCTCGAATCCGAGGTGCGTGGCGACGCGCTGCTCCAGCCTTTCGAGTGTCGCCTCGTCACCCATCAGGTCGAGCATGTCCTGGGCGGTGCCGACCGGGCCCTTGATGCCGCGCAACGGGTAGCGCGCGATCAGTTCCGCCAGCCGCTCGAACGCGACCAGCAGCTCGTCGGCGGCGGTCGCGAACCGCTTGCCCAACGTCGTGGCCTGCGCGGCGACGTTGTGCGAACGCCCGGCCATCACCTGTTCGGCGTGCTCGCTGGCCAGGGCGGACAGCCGCGCCAGCACCGCGACGACCCGGTCTCGCAGCAGTTCGAGCGAACGCCGCACCTGCAGCTGTTCGACGTTCTCGGTGAGGTCGCGCGACGTCATGCCCTTGTGGACGTGCTCGTGTCCGGCGAGCGCGTTGTACTCCTCGATCCGCGCTTTGACGTCGTGCCGCGTGACCCGCTCGCGCGCCGCGATGGAGTCGAGGTCGACGGTGCGCAGCACCCGCTCGTAGTCCGCGATCACGCCGTCGGGGACGTCGACGCCCAGCTCGGCCTGCGCGCGAAGCACGGCGAGCCACAGCTCGCGCTCCAGCACCACCTTGTGCTCGGGCGACCAGAGGGTCGCGAGGTCGGCGGAGGCGTACCGGCCTGCGAGGACGTTCGGAATGCGCGGCTTGGCTGTCACGGTCTCAGCGTAAACGGCCCACCGCGAGTCCCCGTTGTGGCACCGCGAGTCTCACCTTAATCGCCGCGAGTTGCACCTTGTTTGTTCCGAACTGCACCTTGTTTGTTCCGAACTGCACCTTCGGTGTGCTGGAAGTCGGAACACCCGGCACTGGATCTGGGGACTCGCGGCCCGTAAGTCGAAACTCGCGCGGAATAAGGTGAGACTCGCGGGGCGCTATGCCGTTAGCTCGGCGCGGAGCAGCTTCGCGGCTGCGCCTCGAGGATCGGGGGAAATCTCGATCAGGGCGTTGACGACGGCGCCGTCGACCAGCGCGATCAACCGCTCCAGCTCGGCGTCCGACACCGGCATGCCGGAGCGGGACATGATCTCGGCGAGCAGCGCGCGCAGTTCCGTGCCCAGGGTGTTCATCAGCGGGCGCAGGTAAGGTCGGCGGCCGGTCGCGACCAGCCGTTCGTAGCGGGACAGGACGAACTCCGCGTCGGCGGTGGTGTCGTTGCGCTTCGCGCCGAGCAGCATGTCCAGCACCAGCTCGACGACGGTGTCGATGCCCCGATGCCGGGTCGCCAGCTCATCGAGTTGGCGACTGCCGCGCTCCAGCTCCTGCCGTCCCTGCTGCTCGACAACGGCGGTCACCAGGTCATCGAGCGAGCTGAAGTAGTACGTGGTCGAGGCAAGCGGCAGACCAGCCCGCTCCGCGACCGCCCGGTGCCGCACCGCGTCGAACCCGCCCTCGACGAGCAGCTTGGAACCCGCCTCGACGAGCGCGGCTCGACGTCGCTCTCCCTTGGGAGTGCTTGCTGTCGTCATGGCCGGATATCTTGCCAGCTCGTCGGTTTGTCGCTCGATGCCGTCGGCGAACGCCGGACATCACCGCTCCGCCGCGATGGCCTCCGCGATCCGCTGGACGTCGTCCGCGAACGGCGCCGACGATCCGCCGGTGGGCACACTTGCCACCGTAACCACACCACCGGACGATGTTCGCGCCGTTGCCGTCGTTGTGGGTGCGGACATCCTGACGGTCGCTGTCGACGTGTCCGCCAGGTAGGCCACCATCACCAGCCCGGTCGCGTCGCCGTCTGTCACCCGGAACGCCGCGTTGCCGTCGTCGGAGCAGAGCCGGCCGGGGACCGCGGCAGAAGCGTCAGGGACGACCGGAAGCTCGCCAGCGAGGGCGGTGGCGAGCCGCCGGTCGACCTCGGCGCACCTTGCGGTGCCGGCGATCCCTACCTCGTCGGCCGCGGCCGCAGCGGCGCTGTCCCCCTGCTTGGACAACGTCGACTGCGACTCTCGGGAATCGCCGTCCTCTAGACGCATGTCCTGTCGGTCGGGTTGCCCCGCGTTCGGGCTGGCTTCCACCTGACCGGGCGCCGATGCCGCCTCGGAGGTGCCGCGATCGGCGAACGGGCTGGTCGTCGCGATGACCCCGGCCCCGCCGAGCACGACAGCCGTGATCGACGTCACCGCGGCGACGCGCATCCGGTGCCGTGCGGTCGCCCTGCGCGAGGCCGCCGCGACGTCGCCGACGTCGAAGGATGCGGGAGGCGCGTCGTCGGCCGCGTCCTGGAACAGCCGGGTGAGTTCGCGGTCATCCATGGACGTTCACCTCCTCGTCGAGCGCATCCCGCAGCGTGGCGAGTCCGCGCGCGGTCTGGCTCTTCACCGTGCCCTCCGTGCAGCCGAGCGCCGTGGCAGTCGCCGCGACGTCGAGGCCCTCGAAGTACCGCAGCACGAGCACGGCCCGTTGTCTCGGCGGCACCTCACGCAGTCCGGTGAGCAGCGCTTCGCGGGTGACGACCTGGGTGTCGAAGTTCGTCTCGACAGACGGTTCCGGGACGTCGTCAACGAACCGCTCCCTGCGCCACGGCCGACGCGACTCGTCGATCACCGACCGGACGAGCGTTCGCCGCACGTACGAGTCCAGCGCGCCCTTGTCGCGAATCTTGCGCCATTTGCGGTGCAGCGCGACAAACGCGAGCTGCGCCAGGTCGTCCGCCCGGTGCCAATCGCCGCACAGCAGGTATGCCGTCCTGCGCACGGCTTCGCGTCGCTCCGTGAAGTACTTCGCGAACTCCGCTTCCTCCTGTTGGTTCACGCGCGATGAGCTCCACTCTCTCTGGCATGTCAGTAAGGACGTAGGGCGGGCGGTCCTGCGTTGCACGGCACCCGAAGGCGGTGAACAACACGGGTGTACCGTTCCAGGTCATCATCGGTATTGCCATCGACAACGCTGTGTGATGTGATCGAACTGTGACCTTCGCAGCGGATAACATGATCGACCTTCGTTCCGATACCGTTACCCAGCCCGATGAACGCATGCGAGCGGTCATGGCGGCGGCAGAGGTCGCGGACAACGTCATCGACGTTGACCCGACCGTCCGCGCGCTGGAGGAACGCACGGCCGAACTACTTGGCAAACCCGCCGCGCTGTGGACGCCGTCCGGCACGATGGCGAATCTCATCGCGCTCAGCATTCACCTGCGCAGGGGCGACAAATTCCTCGCGCCGCGCGGCGCGCACGTGCTGACCAACGAGCTCGGCTCCGCCGCATGGCTCGCGGGCGGCATGCCCGAGGCGATCGACACCGACGCAGGGCCGGGCAGGCCGTCGTCCGCCGCGATCCGACGGCTGGCCGTCGGCGCGAAGCAGGCCCCGTACTACATGCTGCGCACCACGCTGTTGTGCCTGGAGAACAGCCACAACGCCGCTGGCGGTGCCGTCACCCCACCGGACGAACACGCGCAGCTTGTGGCTACCGCGCGTGACTGCGGGCTCGCGGTGCACCTGGACGGGGCGCGGCTGTGGAACGCGGCCGTCGCACTCGACGTCCCGCCCGCCGCACTCACGGTGGGCACCGACACGGCGTCGGTGTGCTTCTCGAAAGGGCTCGGCGCGCCGATGGGCTCCGCCGTCGCTGGCAGCATCGCGTTCGTTGAGCAGGCACGGCGGATGCGGCAGATGCTGGGCGGCGGGGTGCGCCAGGGTGGCATCGTGGCAGCTGGCAGCCTCCACGCGCTGGCGAACATCGACGACATCGCGGCCGACCACGCCAACGCCGAGCGGCTGGCGTCCGGGCTGCGGGAGTTCGGGTGGGACGTCGTTCAACCGGAGACGAACATCGTGCTCGCCGGGGTCGCCGACGTGTCAGCCACGCTCACCGCGCTGCGGGAACTCGGCGTGCTGGCGCTACCGATGGCGGGCAAGGTCCGGTTCGTGACGCACCGGGACGTCACCACGGCGGAGATCGACGAGGTGCTACGCCGCATCGGGGAGGAGCGGGCGCGCCGGGATCGGCGGCACGAGACGGCGTCCGCCAGGGCGTGACGTCGTCGGGCCTGGTCAGGAGCGGATTTGCTTGCGGTCGCTGCCCTTGATGGCGCTGTAGGCAGCCGTGGCCAGGAACGCGACCCCGCCGATCACGCCGAGCCAGAACAGGCCCTTGAGTACGAAGCCGATCACGGTGACGGCCAGCCACAGCGCGATCAGAACGCCGACGATCTTCCAGAACATGCGCTTCCTCCGGTCTGTGTGACGACTCCCGCCTCGCCACTACCTCAACCCTGCCACCACATCCGGCGCGAGACCCGGATTCCACGCGAAATCTCCGGGTCTTTTCGGGGTCGGTCCCGGTTTCGGTGCGACCGCCGCGACTTCGCCAGGGATATTGCTCGACTAGCGCCGGATTCACCACCGGTTGTCCGTTTTTCGGGGCAATTTGCCTGGCGAAGGCACGACGGCAGCGGCGAAGTCTGGCCGTGACGACGCGCGACCGACCCGAAGCGCCGACGTGCGAACAGCGTCACCCGCGCAACACGGGCTCCAGTCGTCGTAGGCACTCGGCGACGTCCTCGGCGGAGCCCGCGAACGAGAACCGCACGAACTTGCCGCCGTCCACCGGGTCGAAGTCGATACCCGGCGTGATCGCCACGCCGGTCTCGTCGAGCAGCCACTGGCACCAGCGCAGGCTGTCGGTGGTGAACTCAGAGACGTCGGCGTAGGCGTAGAACGCGCCGTCGACCGGGGCGATCTTGTCGATGCCCATGCGCCGCAGCCCGTCGAGCAGGATGTCGCGGTTCTCCCGGTACCGCTCGACATGGCCGTCCAGCTCGGCGTAGGCGGCGTCCGTGAACGCGTACGCGCCCGCACGCTGCGACAACGCGGGTGCGCAGATCGTGAAGTTGCCGACCAGGACGTCGACCGCGCGGTGCAGCCGTCGCGGCACCAACATCCAGCCGAGCCGCCAGCCGGTCATGCCGAAGTACTTCGAGAACGACCCGAGCACGATGGCGTCGCGGCCGTGTTGCCACGCGCTGACGTCGGGTTCGCCGCTGAACGTGATGCCGTGGTAGATCTCGTCGCTGATCAACTGCACGCCGCGTGCGGCGCACCAGTCGGAGATCGCGGCTAGCTCGTCGGCGGCCAGTGTCGTGCCGGTTGGGTTGCTTGGGCTCGCGATGATCAGGCCGTCGATGTCGCCGAGCTGGTCGAGTTGTGCCAAGCTCGGCTGGAACCGCGTCGCCGGGCCGGTCGGAAACTCGACGACCTCGCAGCCCAGCGCGGCGAGCAGGTTGCGGTAGGCGGGGTAGCCGGGGCGGGCCATGGCGACCCGCGCGCCCGCATCGAACGCCGCAAGGAACGACAGCAGGAACCCGGACGACGAACCGGTCGTCACGATCACGTCGCCGGGATCGATGGTGAAGCCGTAGCGGCGGGCGTAGTGCCCCGCGATCGCCTCCCGCAGCTCCAGGATGCCGAGCTGTTCGGTGTAGCCGAGATCGCCGCTGGTCAGCGCGCTGGCCGCCGCGTCGAGCACCGGTTTCGGCGCGCCTGCCGCTGGCTGTCCAGCGCAGAGCGAGACGACGTCGCCGTGCGTGCGCTGCCGCGCCGATGCCGCGGACAGCACCTCCATCACGTGGAACGGGGCGACGTCGGCACGGGCGGACGGACCGGGGAACGCGGGGTGAACCATGCCCGGCAGCTTAGGAGGTCACCGTGCGGATGGAGTCCCGGGACCGCAGCGGCATCGGCACCGTGACCAGCCGTCGCTCCGACGTTCCATCGAGCAGCGTGGCCACCGCCGTCCGGCCCAGCTCGTAGTGCGGCAGCGCGACCGACGTCAGCGACGGCTGCAGCCAGGACGCCAGGTCGGAGTCGTCGAACGACACCACCGAGACGTCGTCTGGCACGCGCAGCCCGCGTTCCTGCAATGCCTGGTACGCGCCGAGGGCGAGCCGGTCGTTGAGGCACACCAGCGCCTTCGGCCGGTGACCGTCGTTCAGCAGCGACGTCATGCCCGCGTAGCCGTGCTCCGGTTCCCACGCGCACTCGTACGACCCCGCGACCGCCGCGCCGACGTCGGCGAGCACCTCGTCAACGCCCCGCATCCGCAGCCTGCCCGCGTACACGCCGTCCGGCGCTTCCTGCGTGCGATGCCGCCCGCCGATGGCGTAGATGCCGTCGCGGTGACCGGCGTCGACCAGCGCCCGCGCCGCCGTCCTGCCGCCGTTCAGCTCGTCCGGCAGAATTCGGGGACCATCGAACGACTCGTCTATGCCGTTCAGCACCACGACGGGCAGGCCGGACAGTGAGTCGGGCGGCTGACCCGGCTTGGTGTACATCATCGCGTACACGACGGCGTCGACCTGCCGGTCCAGCATCTCGTCGACCAGCTTCTTCTCCGTGACCGGATCGCCGGACGTCTCCGCGACCAGCAGCAGGTAGTCGCGCTCCAGCGCGGTGTCCAGCGCGCCATGGATGACCTCACCGGCGAACTGGGTGGTGGCGATGGTGTCGGAGATCAGCCCGATGGTGCGGGTGACGTGGGTGCGCAGGCTGCGCGCGGTCTGGTTGGGCCGGTAGCCGAGCTCGGCCGCGGCGGCGTGCACGCGGCGCTGGGCGTCGGGCGAGATGCGCATGTCGGTCCTGCCCGACAGGACGAACGATGCGGTCGTCCGGGACACTCCCGCCCGGCGTGCCACATCCGCCAGCGTGACTCGGAATGGCGGCATAACCTCCAGATAACTCGATTTAGTCCCGGCGGGCAACCGGATTACGCCGCTCTCACCGCGCCGTGGCAGGTGGCGCGACGGACGCGCGCTCGCGCAGCGGCATCGGCACCCGGACCTGGCCCGGCTCCAGCCGGTTCTCGACCAGCAGCTTCACCGCGACCTCGCCGAGCTCGTAGTGCGGCAGCGCGACCGACGTCAGCGCGGGCCGCAGCCAGGATGCCAGGTCGGAGTCGTCGAACGACACCACCGAGACGTCGTCGGGCACGCGCAGCCCGCGCTCGTGCAACGCCTGGTACGCGCCGAAGGCGAGCCGGTCGTTGAGGCAGATCAGCGCGCTCGGCCGGTGGCGTGCCAGCAGGTCGGACACCGCGCGGTAGCCGTACACCGGCGTATGCCACACGCACTCGGTCACGCTCGCGGGGGCGGTGCCGGCTTCGGCCAGCGCGGCCTCGATGCCCGCCATCCGCTCCCGGCCAGCGACGACGCCGCCAGGCGTGTCCGCCGTGTCGTGCCTGCCGCCGATGACGTGAATGCCGTCGACGTGGCCCGTGTCGAGCAGCGCCATGGCCGCCGTGGCGCCGGCCCCGGTCTCGTCCGGCAGCACGGCGGGGGCGGTGAACGTCTCCGCGAGGCAGTTCAGCAGCACGACCGGGTACTCGCGCAGCAGCTCCGGCGGCTCCCGCAGCTGCGTGAACATCGCGGCGTACAGGAAGGCGTCGACCTGCCGGTCCAGCATCTCCTGCAGCAGGCCGTGCTCGACATCGCGGTCGCCGGACGTCTCTGCGACGAACACCAGCCGGTCGTGCGTGAGCGCGGTGTCGACGGCGCCCTGGATGACCCCACCCGCATAGGGGGTGATCGTGATCGTGTCCGAGATCAGCCCGATGGTGCCGGTGACGGCGGTGCGCAGGCTGCGCGCGGTGATGTTCGGCCGGTAGCCGAGCTCGTCGGCCGAGGCGACCACGCGCTGCCGGGTCGCCTCGGCGATGCGCATGTCCGTCCTGCCTGCGAGCACGAACGACGCCGCGGTCCGGGACACCCCGGCCCTGCGGGCGACGTCGGCCAGCGTGACACGAGATGACATGTCGGACTCCTTCGGCGAATCGCGCTCCCCTGCCAATTCTCGACTGGCTATTGACAGACCTGTGACTGGGGGCACATGCTATCCGCGCTAACTCGATTTAGCACGACGGCAACCCAGCCGTCAGATTCGCGACCGGCAACCCCGGCGCGGTGATCGAGGCGCCAGGCGATGCCGCTGGTGAACGCGCGTGGCCAGTGGCACCCAGCGCGGATCAAGCCCGCCTGCGTGTGAGGCGAAAGAAGGGATCGATCATGGCGATCGTGACGTACGAGGAGACAACTCGTGCTTATCCGGGGGCGGAGCGTCCCGCTGTCAACTCGCTCCAGTTGCGGATCGATGATGGGGAGTTCCTCGTCCTGGTTGGGCCGTCGGGCTGCGGCAAGTCCACCAGCCTGCGCATGTTGGCCGGCCTTGAGGACGTCGATGATGGTGCGATCTTCATCGGTGACCGCGACGTCACCGACCTCGCACCGAGGGATCGGGACATCGCGATGGTGTTTCAGAACTATGCGCTGTATCCGCACATGAGTGT
Organism: Actinophytocola sp.; assembly: GCA_009377475.1. Taxonomy (GTDB): domain Bacteria; phylum Actinomycetota; class Actinomycetes; order Mycobacteriales; family Pseudonocardiaceae; genus Haloechinothrix_A. The sequence goes on along the minus strand of WHTY01000041.1, from coordinate 22,966 downwards.
CGCGGACAACATGGGTTTTGCGCTCAAGATCGCCGGTGTGGCCAAGGGGGAACGTCGCAGGCGGGTGGCGGACGCGGCTGTGTTGCTTGACCTTGAGCCGTACCTGGACCGCAAGCCCAAGGCGTTGTCCGGTGGGCAGCGGCAGCGGGTGGCGATGGGCAGGGCGATCGTCGGCGACGGCGAGGGCTTCGGCCTCACCGTGAACCTGATCGAGGAGCTTGGCTCGGACGCCTACGTCTACGGCACCCTCGACGGCTGCGACCGGCGGCTCGGCGACGTCGACGTGATCGCCCGCGTCGACTCGCGCCGCCTCCCCGCCAAGGGCGACCGGATGAACCTGCGGGTACGCCCCGGCGAGACGCACGTGTTCTCGACCCAGACGGGCCAGCGCCTCTCCGCTTGATGCGGTGAAAGACGCTTTGCCTGCACTGGACGCAGCGAAAGCGTCTTTCGCCGCACCCCCACCCAGCGCAGCGCGCAACGGCACACGCGTGCGCTGTACTGAATCGATCAATAAGGAGTACCCCGTGAAAACCCGAGGACGCATCCGCGCTGCCCTCGGTGTCTCGCTCGCGACCACCCTCCTCGCGGCGTGTGGCACCGGCACCGGCAGTGGTGATGACGAGGTCGCGGCACCCAAGGTCGGCGACTTCACCGGCAGGGGCCCGATCAGCTTCGTGTCCGGCAAGGACACCACCGGAACCACCCCCGAGCTCATCAAGCAGTGGAATGAGCAGCACCCTGATCAGAAGGTGAGCTTCGTCGAGCTGCCGGAAGAGGCGGACCAGCAGCGGCAGCAGTACATCCAGAACGCGGAGACCAAGTCGGACGCCTACGACGTGATCTCGGTGGACGTGGTGTGGACGTCGGAGTTCGCCGCGCACCGCTGGATCGAGCCGCTGCCGGAAAGCGAGTTCGGGACCGACAAGATGCTCGATCCGGTCGTCGAGGCCGCGCAGTACCGGGGCCAGTTGTACGGGGTGCCGAACTACACCGACGCCGGGCTGCTGTACCACCGGACCGACCTGATGAAGAAGGCCGGTTTCGACAAGCCGCCGGAGACCTGGGACGAGATGCGCGAGCAGTGCGAGGAGATCCTGACGCTGCCCGAGGCGAAGGGCATGTCCTGCTACGCGGGGCAGTTCGAGAAGTACGAAGGTCTCACGGTCAACTTCGCCGAGTCCGTCCAGTCCGCCGGTGGGTCCATCGTCGGTGAGGATGGCAAGCCCGCGCTCGACACCCCGGAGGCGAAGGAGGGCTTCAGCAATCTGGTCGACGGCTTCTCCTCCGGCATGATCGCGAAGGAGGCCATCACCTATGAGGAGGAGACCGGCAGGCAGGCGTTCCAGAAGGGCGACCTGATCTTCCACCGGCAGTGGCCGTACCAATACTCGATGGCCAACGCCAACGACGGGTCGAGCAAGGTGGCGGGCAAGTTCGACGTCGCGCCGCTGCCCGGCGTCGACGGTCCCGGCTCGTCCAGCCTCGGTGGCTGGAACCTCGCGGTGTCGTCGTTCGCCAAGAACAAGGCCACCGCGCTGGACTTCATCAAGTACATGACCACCGAGCAGATGCAACGCGACAAGCTCATCGACGATGGCTATGCCCCGTCGTATGCCGGGCTGTACGAGGACAAGGAGCTGATCGAGGAGTACCCGTACCTGCCCGAGCTCAAGGAGTCGATCCTCACTGCGGAGCCGAGGCCGCGGGTGGTGCGTTACGGCGACACGACCGCCGCGATCCAGGACGAGGCCTATGACGCACTGACTGGCGAGAAGTCCGCCGAGGATGCGCTGTCCAGCCTGCAGTCCCGGCTGTCCGGTCTCGTGAACGGGCCCTGACATGGTCGCGATCAATCTGCGTCCGTCCGGTAGACAGCCGGGGGGAACGGAGTCGGTACGGCGAGCGGAGTCGGTCAGACTCGGCTCCCTGCTGGTCGCGCCGACGATGCTGGTGCTGGCCGTCGTGATCGCCTACCCGATGTTGGCAGCGGTGCGGCAGTCGTTGTTCGGCCAGGAGGGCGTCGATCCGGAGACGGGTTTCGTCAGCGACACGGAGCCGTTCGTCGGGTTCGACAACTACGCCGCGATCTTCACCGAGGCCGGGGGCCGGTTCTGGAACGCCTTCTACAACACCGCGTTCCTGACGGTGACGTCGGTGGCGCTGGAAACCGCGCTCGGTATCGGCATGGCGCTGATCATGCACCAGGCGTTGCGCGGCAGGGCGTTGATCCGCGCGAGCATCCTGGTGCCGTGGGCGATCCCAACCGCCATCGTCGCGTTACTGTGGCGCTGGATCTTCAACGCCGACGGTGTCGCCAACGCGATCCTGCCCGGCAAGGTGTTGTGGACAACGGAGGGGTTCCACGCCAAGCTCGCGGTGATCTTCGCCGAGGTGTGGAAGACCGCGCCGTTCATCGGACTGCTCGTCCTCGCCGGACTCCAGCTCATCCCGAAGGAGACCTACGAGGCGGCCAAAGTCGACGGCGCAGGTGCATGGCGGCGGTTCTTCAGCATCACGTTGCCGCTGGTGAAACCGGCGCTGCTGGTCGCGGTGCTGTTCCGCATCCTCGACTCGCTGCGGATGTTCGACATGCCCTACGTCCTCATCGGATCGCGCAAGTCGTCGGTCGAAACGTTGTCGATGCTGGCGCACGACGAGGCGATGAACGTGCGCTTCGGCCCCGGTGCGGCGTATGCCGTGTTGCTGTTTTTGTTCGTGTTCCTGGTCGCGTTCACCTTCGTCAAGGTGCTCGGCGCCGATGTCGTCGGGGACGCGGCGCCAGCGACGTCTCGCAAGGCGCGACGGAAGGCACGGAAACCGCAGGAGGTGAGCTCGTCATGACGACGTCCGCCCCGGAGACAACGGTCGAACCGGCGCAGGCACCGCCCGCACCACCCAGGCGTGCGGACACCAGGAAAACCCGGGTGCCCAAGCCACGACGGCGCGGCTGGCCCACCACGTTCGGTGTGTTCGGTGTCGTGGTGTTCTGCCTCGCGCCGTTCTACTGGATGGTGGTGTCCAGCTTGCGGCGCACCGCCGACATCTTCGACAAGTCGCCGCTGCCACAGCCGCTGTCGCTGGAGAACTACGGCGCGGTGTTCGCACCGTCGCAGGGCTTCCTGCGGGCGTTGCTGAACAGCCTGATCGTGTCGGGCACGACGACCGTGCTCGCGTTGCTGATCGCGACGCTGACGGCGTACGCCATGGCACGGCTGGACTTTCCCGCCAAACGGCTGGTGCTGACCGCGATCATCGCGACGTCGATGTTCCCCGTGGTCTCCATCGTGGTCCCGCTGCTGAAGATGTTCACCGACATCGGCTGGATCAACAGCTACCAGGCGATCATCGCCCCCACGATGTCGTTCACGCTGCCGCTGGCGGTGTGGATCCTGACGGCGTTCTTCCGCCAAATCCCGATCGAGCTGGAGCACGCCGCCATGGTGGACGGCTGCACCAGGGCGCAGGCGTTCCGCCGGATCGTGCTGCCACTCGCGGCACCCGGCGTGTTCACCACCGCGATCATCACGTTCATCGCGGCATGGAACGAGTTCCTGATCGCGCTGACCATGACCAACAAACCCACCATGGCGACCGCCCCGGTCGCGATTTCGAAGTTCGTCGGCGCCAGCGACTTCCAGGTGCCCTTCGGCAGCCAGATGGCAGCAGGCGTGCTGGTCACCATCCCACTGGTGATCCTCGTCGTCGTCTTCCAACGCCGCATCGTCGACGGCCTCACCGCTGGCGCCGTCAAATAACCAAGATGAGGAGAGACATGACCCAGGAATCGAACGCTCCGTGGTGGCGCAACGCCGTCATCTACCAGGTGTACCTGCGGAGTTTCGCCGACGGCGACGGCGACGGCATCGGCGACTTCGCCGGGCTGCGGTCGCGGCTGGACTACCTCGCCGACCTCGGCGTCGACGGGTTGTGGCTGAACCCGTGCTTCCCGTCGCCGCAGAACGACCACGGCTACGACGTCGCGGACTACACCGACATCGAACCGGACTACGGCGACCTCACGGTGTTCGACGAGTTCGTGGCCGAGGCTCACTCTCGGGGGCTGAAGGTGCTGCTCGACCTGGTGCCCAATCACTGCTCCACCGAACACGTGTGGTTCCAAGAGGCCGTCGCGGCCGGGCCCGGCTCGCCGGCGCGGGAGCGGTTCATCTTCAGAGAGGGCAAGGGCGCAGGCGGCGAGCTGCCGCCGAACAACTGGCCGTCTTGCTTCGGAGGCCCAGCCTGGACCAGGGTCACCGAGCCGGACGGCACGCCGGGGCAGTGGTACCTGAACTTCTTCGACTCTACCCAGGCGGACTTCAACTGGCGCCACCCCGACGTGACCGCGCTGTTCGACGACGTGCTGCGGTTCTGGTTCGACCGGGGCGTCGACGGCTTCCGCATCGACGTCGCGCACGGGCTGTACAAGCACGAAGACCTGCCGGACTGGCACGGCGGGAGCCACAACGAGTACGCCTGGAACCGTGACGAGGTTCATGACGTCTACCGGCGCTGGCGGCAGATCGCCGACTCCTACGGCAGGGACCTCACGCTGGTTGGCGAGATCTGGGTGCCGATGGTCGAGGACCTTGCCCGATACCTGCGCCCTGACGAGCTGCCGCAGGCGTTTTTCTTCGACCTGCTGATGCAGCCCTGGCACGCCGGGGAGTGGCGACAGTCGATCGACAGGGCGTTCGCCGAGATCGGCTCGATCGGCGCGACGATCACCTGGACGCTGGCTAACCACGACGTGCACCGCGCCGTCACCCGCTACGGCATCGTGCGTCCTGACGCCGAGTTCGCGGAATGGGACCCGCACCTGGCCAGGGTGCGCCCGCGCGGCGACGTCGATGTCGCGCTCGGCGAGCGGCGGGCACGGGCCGCGATCACGGCGCTGCTCGCGCTGCCGGGCTCCCAGTACCTCTACCAGGGTGAGGAGTTCGGGCTGCCGGAGGTGGTCGACCTGCCGGACGACGAGCGGCAGGACCCGAGCTGGGTGCGCAGCGATGGTGTCGACGTCGGCAGGGACGGCTGCCGGGTCCCGCTGCCGTGGACGCCGGAGGCGCCGAGCTTCGGGTTCTCGCCACGAGACGCGGACGGGACGTCGTGGCTGCGGCAGCCGGAGTGGTTCGCGAAGTACGCGATGTCCACTCAGGACGGTGACGAGGCGTCGATGCTCTCGCTGCACCGGGCAGCGTTGCGGGTGCGCCGCGCGGAGCCGGGGTTGCTTGGCGAGGACTTCCGCTGGCACGACGCGCCGGAGGACGTGCTGTTCTTCGAGCGCGGCGACGGCGTCGCGTGCGTGGTGAACTACGGCGCGACGGCGTTCCCGCTGCCGGAGGGCGCCGAGGTGCTGCTGGCCAGCGCGCCGCTCGACGGGGATCGGCTGCCGACCGACGCCACCGCCTGGCTCCGCCTGGCCTGATCCAGCACCCGCGAGTCGCACCGTAATCCGCGCGAGTCGCACCTTATTTCCCGCGAGTTGCACCGTATTTGGCGCGAGTTGCACCGTAAGGGGCCGTGAGTCCCGACTTCCGGCGCGGCGCCCGCCGCTGCTGGAACCGGCGCTGACGGAACTCGAGAGGGAGGACTTCATGGAATACCGCACGCTCGGCGCGAGCGGCTGCGTGGTGTCGGCGTTCGCGCTCGGCACCATGACGTTCGGCCAGGAGACCGACGAGGCTGGCAGTCACGCGCAGCTCGCCCGGTTCGTCGACGCTGGCGGCACACTGCTTGACACCGCCGACGTCTACGGGCGCGGCGCCAGCGAGGAGATCATCGGCCGATGGCTGGCGCGGCAGCCGTCGCGGCGGGACGACGTCGTGCTCGCCACCAAGGGCCGGTTCGCGATGGGCGACGGGCGCAACGACGTCGGCACGTCCCGCAGGCGCCTCGCGGCTGTGCTCGATGCTTCGCTGCGACGGCTGGGTGTCGATCACGTCGACCTGTACCAGTTGCACGGCTACGACCCGCTCACGCCGTTGGAGGAGACGTTGCGGTTCCTCGACGACGCCGTGCGAGCCGGGAAGGTGCGCTACGTCGGGCTGTCGAACTTCACAGAGTGGCAGGTGCAGCGGGCTGTCGACGTCGCCGCTGCCAGGGGCTTCGCGCCGCCGGTGACGTTGCAGCCGCAGTACAACCTGCTCGCAAGGGAGGTGGAGTGGGAGATCCTGCCAGCCGCGGCGGCCAACGGGCTCGGCGTGCTGCCGTGGTCGCCGCTCGGCGGCGGCTGGCTCACCGGGAAGTACCGCCGGAAGGAACGGCCGTCAGGGGCGACCCGGCTCGGCGAGGACCCTGACCGGGGTGTCGAGGCGTACGACCGCAGGGCGGCGGCGCAGCGCACCTGGGACGTCGTCGACGCGGTTGCGGACATCGCGGCCGAGCGTGGGGTGCCGATGTCGCACGTGGCGTTGTCCTGGCTGGTCGACCGGCCCGGGGTGACGTCGGTGATCCTCGGCGCGCGGACCGACGCGCAGTTGGCGGACAACCTCGGCGCGGCGGGCTTGCGGCTGACCGACGCCGAGCGCAAGCGTCTCGACGCGGCCAGCGACCCGGAGCCGGCCGACTACCCCTACGGCCCCATCGGCATCGGGCAGCGCTCCCGTGCGCTGTGACCCGGCAGCCCGCGAGTCGCACCTTATTTCCCGCGAGTCGCACCGTATTTGGCGCGAGTCGCACCTTGCTGGTGCGAGTCCCGACTTCTGGTGCCGCGAGTTCCGAGATCCAGCCCGCGAGTCCCGCGATCGAACGCCGTGAGTTCCGCGATATGACGGCGACGGTTGACCCGGCGGCCGACGTCCGCACTGCGCGACTCGGCGTGTTCGGGATCTTCGCGCTGTGCGGCGTGACCGTTGGCTTGTGGGGCGCGGCGCTGCCCGCGATCAACCACCGGCTCGACCTCGGTGAGGCACGGCTGGGCACGGTGCTGCTCGCCACCGGCATGGGCGCGCTGGTGTGCATGCCGGTGGCTGGCAGGCTGTGCGACCGGCTGACGAGCCGCAGAGTTGTCGCGTTCGCCGAGCCGGTGTCCACGCTGACGCTGCTCGGACCCGCGCTCGCGCCGTCGTATCCGGTGCTGCTGGCGGCGACCGGGGTGTTCGGCGGCGCGATCGGCGCGCTGGACGTGTCGATGAACGCCCACGCGGTGCGGGTGGAGCAGCGGTGGCCGCGACCGGTGCTGTCGGCGTTCCACGGCGTGTGGAGCCTCGGCGGCGTGTTCGGCGGCGCCATGATCGCGGCCGGGCTGCACTGGGGAGCGGACGTGCGGTACGTGATGACGACCGGCGCGCTTGCCGCTGCGTTGCTGGTCCGGTTGCCGACGAGCAGGCTGCTGACCGACGAGCGGGTGGGGTCGGATGCTGATCCTGGTGCCGCTGACGCGGGCGGTGGTCGGCTGCCGCTGCGGCTGGTGGTCGCGCTCGGTGCGGTGGCGTTTGCCGCGTTCGTCAGCGAGGGCGCGGCGATGGACTGGGCCGCGCTGCACGCGAACCGGGCGCTCGGGGCCGACCTGTCCTCAGCGACGTTCGCCTTCATCGTGTTCACGGCCGCGATGACGTCGATGCGGCTGGCCGGAGACCGGGTGCGACATCGGTTCGGCCCGGTGGGGACGCTGCGCCGTTGTGCGGTCACTGCCGTCGCGGGGTACGGCCTCGTGCTGCTCTCGCCTGCCGTGGGCGGGGTGTACGTCGGCTACGCGGCGTGGTTCCTGGTCGGGATCGGACTGTCCGTAGTGGTGCCGGTGATCTTCGCCGGTGCGGGGTCCGGTGAGGCTGCGGGCACCGCGCTGTCGAAGGTGACGACGTTCGGGTACGTCGGCATGCTCGCCGGACCGTCGGTGATCGGACCGCTTGGCGAGGCGACGTCGTTGGCGGTCGCGATGGTCGTCCCGGCCACCCTCTGCGTCGCCCTGGCACTCGGCGGTCCGGTGGCGTTGCGCCGGGCGTTGGCACGGCGCGAGTCCAGGGAACTCGGGTGTTCGTAACTCGTGCCGGACAAGGTGAAACTCGCGGCGAATAAGGTGAGACTCGCGCGGAATACGGTGAGACTCGCGCGGAATACGGTGCGACTCGCGGGAGCTAGGGGCCGGTGTCGAGGAGGAGTTCCCAGACGCGCTCGGCGAGGAGGGCGTTGTCGGCGGGGGCGACGGTGCACCAGTCCTCGCCGTCGCCAGCGCGCTCCACCACCATCAGGTAGCGGCCAGCGTCAGTGTCATGGCAGGCGACGACGTGGCTCGCCCGCTCCCGCACGCCGGAGCGAGTCACCCGCTCCACACCGAACTGTCCTTTCGCGACAGTGCCGAGCAGCATGCCGGCCAGCTCCTGCGCGGAGAACAGGTCGACGCCGCGGTCCTGCAACGCGCCGACGAGCGCGTGAGCGTCGCCGCGCGCCTGCACCGCCGCCTCGGTCAGCAGCGCGTGCGGCAGCGTCACCGACTGTCCGACCCCGGCTGGCAGCTCGCCCGCCACGGACACCGCCGACTCCGCGAGCATGTCCACGTGTGCGGGGATGAGCCAGAACTCGTCGCCGTCAACGAGACCGAGCACCGCGTCGTTGCCGCTGCTCGCGGCGAGTCCGTGCATGCGGTGGTCCGCCCACAACCAGACGTCAACGCAGCGCTCGGGATTCGCGAGCACCCCGAGCTGGTCGAGCAACGCGCCGGAGATCCGCCGACCGCGCGCAAGGCCGCGCCCCTCCAGCGCCGCCCACGCCTTGTCGACGTACTCCGTGCGCTCGGCGTGCGTCGTGCCAGGGCTAGGCACGCCCAACGCGACATGCCGGGGCCCCAACCGCTCGGCTTCCCACACGACGTCCAGTTCGAGCGTCGACAGCGAAACGGGAGTGTCGGTCACGGGCGGTCCTGGGGGTCGTCGGGGTCGTCGCGATAGGCATGCGCCGGGTCCTCGCCGATGATGTCGCGGGCGACCATGCGGTCGTCGGCGAACAGGTCGGCGTCGTCGATGCCGTGGGTGCGCACCCGCGCGTCGGCAGGACCCTGCGGCGCGGCGTGCTCCAGGTACGCCGGGACGTCCTGGCCCACGTCAGGCTCGATCTCCGCGACGGCATCCGCCTCCGCTTCGTCATCCAGGGCGCCGACGTCGAACTCGTGCCGAGGCGTTTCGTCGGTGTCATCGACGTCGTACCGAGCACGGCGACGCTCCCGGTCCGGCTCGGCGCTCATCGCGCCCGCGACACCCGCCGCGCCGATGGCCGTGGCCGCGCCCGCGATGCCGTCCTCGTCCGCCAACGGCGCTGCCGTCGTGACGCCCTGGCTCTGGGCGAGCGTGGTCTGCGGCTGATTCTGCGGCATCGCGCCGCTGAGCTTGCCGGTGGCGAGCACGTCGGCGGTGGTGACGCCGCCGAGTGTGGTTGCGCCGAGTGGTGCGGCGGCTGGGGTGACGCCGGCGCACGCCACCGTGCCGCTGGCGGCGATACCGACGGCGATGCCACTCGCGCCGCCTGGTCCCGTTGGCACGCCACCGGGTGGACCGCCCGCCGTCACTGCGCCTGAGACGCCCGAGCCGCCTGGGGTGACGCTGGCGGTCGACGCCTGCGGCCCGGATCTGCCCTCCGCCGAGCCGGTGAGCGGGTCCGTCACGCCGCCGACCGAGCCAGAGCCGCCCGAACCGGAGCCCGAGCCAGAGGCACCAGACGACGGCGGCTCACCGCCAGGGCCGCCTCTGGAGCCGTGCGCCCCATCACCGGTCCGACCCGACCGCCTCCCACCCGTCGTCGTGTTCGCCCCGTACGTCGCACCTGGCGGCGTTCCCTCAGACGACGCCGGGGGACCGGCCTGCACCGGCGACGTCGGCAGCCCGCCGGGCCGCGGCTCCGGCCCGGACACGGACTCCGCCACGGCCGCCATCGTCTGGTACCCGGCCGAAGCGCCGTCGTCCGGCAGCGCGGGCGGCAACGGGCCTTCGTCCAGCACGATCGCGCCCGGCTCGCCCAGCTCCCTGACGCACGCCAACTCCTCCCCGCACGTGCTGGCGAGCTGGTTCAGCGCGTCGACGGCCTGGTCCCGCGCGGCGCTCGCGGCCCGCACCTGCGCCGTGTGGTCGGTCTCGTGCCCGATCAGATCCGCAAGGACGTCCATGGTGCCGAGCCCGTCGGCGCCCTCCCGCAACGTCCGCGAGTCCGGCAGCGTGTTCAACGCGCGCTGGAACGCCTCGCTCAGCCCGAACGCGGCCTGCGACGACTCGCCGATCTTGCCGGCGGCGTCATCGGCGAAGTCCGCGCTGGTCTGCATCACGTCCTTGGCGGTCGACGCCGCGTCGCTCCGCCACTCGATCCCCAGCTTGCCCAACTCGACGCGCAACGTCTCGTCGGTGTTCCGCAGCGCGGTGGCCACGCTGGTCAGCGCGGTGACCGCGTTGGTCATGGTGCCGGTGCCGCGTCCCTCGCGGAGCAGGTCGATCTCAAGCGCGAGCATCCCCACGGTGTAGCCCTCGAACCGGAGCTGCCTGACCTTGTCCAGTGCGCTCGGGTGCATGACGTCTACCCCTTCCCCCGTAATGCGCCGACCGCTGCCGTCGCGGCCTTCTCGGATAACGCGCACGCGCGGTCGTGCGGCACCTCGCTCACGTAGCTGGTGCCGAAACGCACCCGCAACGCCTGTCCCTGCGCGACGCCGACCACGACGTCGCAGTGCCCCTCCGGCTGCGCCGTTGGGAACACCCGCACGGCGGGGAACCCGGCGATGGTGATCGGCGTGGCGCTGACCGTGTCTGGCCGGGACCGGTCGCCGGTGATCCAATTCGAGACGCCGTCGCGCGGCATCGACGCCACATGCAGCTCGTACACGGGCTCCAACTGCCGCTGGGCGAGCACGCAGGTGTTGCCTTGGCGTTCGGGCCGCTGGGTGATGCCGAGTTCGTTCAGCGTTGTGCGGTCGAACAGCGTGCACGGGTCGAGCTCGTCCACCCGCAGCTCGGCGGGCCGCTGCGGCAGTGAGGCGACGGCGTGCGCGGTGTCGTCCCGCGTCGTGTCGGGCGCGGGCGGCGCGACGTCCGGCTCGCCGGAACACCCGGCGAGCGTCAGCGCGGCGAGCACGGCCAGCGCTCCGCTACCAGTGCGCACCGCGGTCCTCGAACGCCGCCGCCGACTCATCGTCGTCGAGCTGATACCGCTCGGCCGCCTCCCTGAGCCGCAGCGCGAGCTGGTGCAGCGTGCGCAGGTACGCCTTCGCGCGCGCGAGCTGCGAGTCCTCGTTGTCGACGACGGCCGCGTTCCACGCCTCGGCCACGTAGCCGCTGACCTGGTTCTCCGACGGCGGGTCGACGCGCATCGCCAGCTCGTGCTCCATCAGCGCGGCGCTCAGCTCGTCCGCCTGGTCGGAGACGATCCTGGCGGCGGCGAGCACCTGGTCCGGGTCGACCGTCAGGCGGGTGGTGCCGGACGCGGCCAGCGTGGTGCCGCCGATGCCCGTCAGCGGCGTGCTGCCGCTGTCCTGCTCACTCGACGTTGACATCCCCGCAACCCCCTGCGTCGACGGACGGTAGCCGGACACCTTCGCCCAGCGAGGTTACCAAGCTCGCGTCCCCGCTGGGGCCGTTACGACGAACTCGCTGGCAGCGCGACCTCGCCCTTGACGGCGGCGCTCGCGATGTCCGTGCGGTGATGTCCGCCGGGAAGGTGAACCGACGCCACCCGTTCGTACGTCTGCTCGCGGGCTACCGCGAGGTCGCTGCCGGTGCCCACGACGCTCAGCACCCGTCCGCCGGCGGAGACGACGGCCCCGTCGTCACGACGCCGCGTGCCCGCGTGCAGCACCCCGGCGAGGTCGGCGCCGGTGATGACGTCGTCAACGCGCGGACGTCCCGGGTAGCCCTCCGCCGCGATCACCACGGTCACCGCCGCGCCGTCCGCCCATTCCAGCGGCGGCTGCTCGGCGAGCGTGCCGGACGCCGTGGCGTGCAGCAATGTCGCGAGCGGACTGCGCAGCAGCGCGAGCACGGCCTGTGTCTCCGGGTCGCCGAAGCGGCAGTTGAACTCCACCACCTGCGGGCCGTCGGACGTCAGCGCGAGCCCGGCGTAGAGCAGGCCGGAGTACGGCATGCCGCGCTTGGCCAGCTCGTCGACGACCGGCTGCACGGCGCGCGCCACGATGTCGTCAACGAGGCCGTCCGGCGCCCAGGGCAGCGGCGCGTAGGCGCCCATGCCGCCGGTGTTCGGGCCGGAGTCGCCGTCACCCACTCGCTTGAAGTCCTGGGCTGGCAGCAGCGGACGCACCGTCGTGCCGTCCACAAGGCAGAACAGCGACGCCTCCGGCCCGTCGAGGAAGCTCTCCAGCAGCACGGGATGGCCGCCGTCGAGCAGCGTGAGCGCGTGTTTGCGCGCCTCGTCGTAGTTCGGCGTGACGACGACGCCCTTGCCCGCCGCGAGGCCGTCGTCCTTGACCACCCAGGTCGGGCCGAACCGGGCCAGCGCGGCGTCGAGGTGCGCGGGGTTGTCCACGATCTCGGACGTCGCGGTCGGCACCCCGGCCGCCGCCATGACGTCCTTGGCGAACGCCTTCGAGCCCTCGATGCGCGCGGCGTCGGCGGACGGGCCGAAGCAGGCGATGCCCGCCTTGCGGACGGCGTCAGCGGCGCCAACGACCAGCGGGGCCTCCGGGCCGATGACGACGAGGTCCGCGCGCCACTGCTGTGCGAGCGCTGCAACTGCATCGGGGTCCTTCACGTCGACCGGGTGCGACTCCGCCAACGGGGCCGTGCCCGCGTTGCCTGGCGCGCAGGCCAGCGCCGAGATCTGCGGGTCGGCGGACAGGGCAAGGACGATGGCATGCTCACGGGCTCCGGAGCCGATAACCAGGACGCGCACGGGTGCAGGGTAACGCCACCCGCGCGGGGGTTGTTCGCCGCCGTGCCCGCGGTTGTGACCTGCGCCGTCGATCTATGTGGCCCATCACGTCCACCTGCCGCGACGGGACACGCGTGCTACACAGATGCCGTGTCTACTTCACCACGTGTGGTCCTGACCGCGCTGCTGCTTGGTTCGGCGGCGGCGCTCGCGAGCTGCGGTGACGACGAAGCGGGCGGCACGGAGGCGGCGTCCGACGCCGCGACGTCGGCCACGTCGTCCAGCCCCGCGCCGACGACGACGTCCGCGCAGCCGGAACCGGAGCAGCTCATCGTCGACGTGATCAACGGCTTCCACCGGGCCGTCGACGCCAACAAGGGCACGCGCGCCTGCCGGCTCCTGACGTCCGAGCTGCAGGGCGTCTACGCGCAGAACCCGGGCGCGAGCGACTGCCCCGGCGGCATTCAGCAGCTCCACGACGAGCTCGGCAAGACCAAGCTGTCCACGCTGAAGTTCGCCTCGGCGGACGTCGAGGTCATGAAGAAGGGGAAGGAAGCCGTCGTCAGCCACGAGCGGATCGCCAAGCGCAACGGCACCAACCCGGAGAAGACGAACTCCTACAACCTGGAGCGCGAGCGCGGCGGCTGGAAGATCTCCTACATCGGCTAGCGCCGCGTCGGAAAATTCGGACTACAAGTCACTTTGCCTGAATGATCCGTTATGCCGGATCGTGCCTTGGAGCCGAAGGTGACCTTGGGCACCATATATGTACCGAAGGGCACCTTGGGCTCGGTCTTGCCGCCAGAACTTTCGCCGCGTGGGTTGCTACTGGCCGGGCAGTTCCGCGGCGAAGGCGTCGCTGGGGTTCTCGATGAGCACCGAGGCGCCGTCGGGAGAGGTTCGCGCGCCGGTCAGCCGGGGCAGGCTCCCCAACGTGAACGGGAACGCCGCCAGCGGCAGCAGCGCGAAACCGGCGAACGCGACGCCGCCAAGCCACTGCATGTCGTCGGCGACAGTGGCCACCACCAGCGACCCAACGAACGTCGCTAGCCCGCCGAAGAACATGACGGACGCGACAGCCAGCCACAGTGCCCTGGTACTGGTGCATTTCCGGCAGAGCGGCCACCCTTTGACGTCCGCAGTGCGCACCTTCTTGCCGTAGTCGCTGAGCCGTTCGCCCATGCCGATCACGTTCGACTGAGTGAGAAACCGGTTGCCCTCGACCTTCACCTTCGACTGAAGGACGAAGTCCTGCTGCCGGACGGCGGGCAGGCCGTGTCGCGCGCAATGCCGCGGCAAGTTGCCCGGCTGACCGACGACGTCGGCCGGTAGCGTGATCACACCAGACTGACGCGACACTGTCCTCCTCCGGAGTTGATCGATTTCGACGTCGTCGACGCCAACCGCCGTCGTGCGCGGTGCCTACGACGGCGGGGTGAGGCGTCAGTTCCCGTCGTTCTCGCCAGCGATGAACCGCTCGACGGCGTCGTGCGCCTCGGAGTCGGTGTACTGCACCGGCGGGGACTTCATGAAGTACGACGACGCTGACAGGATCGGGCCGCCGATGCCCCTGTCTTTGGCGATCTTGGCGGCGCGGACCGCGTCGATGATGATGCCCGCCGAGTTCGGCGAGTCCCACACCTCGAGCTTGTACTCCAGGTTCAGCGGCACGTCACCGAACGCGCGACCCTCGAGCCGGATGTAGGCCCACTTGCGGTCGTCGAGCCACGGCACGTAGTCCGACGGGCCGATGTGGACGTCGGCCTTCTGCATCTCGTGCGGGATCTGCGAGGTCACCGACTGCGTCTTGGACACCTTCTTCGACTGCAACCGGTTGCGCTCAAGCATGTTCTGGAAGTCCATGTTGCCGCCGAAGTTGAGCTGGTACGTGCGCTGCAACTCGACGCCCCGGTCCTCGAACAGCTTCGCGAGCACTCGGTGAGTTATGGTCGCGCCGACCTGCGACTTGATGTCGTCGCCGACGATCGGCACGCCCGCGTCGGTGAACTTCTGCGCCCACTCCGGGTCGGACGCGATGAACACCGGCAGCGCGTTGACGAACGCCACACCCGCGTCGATCGCGCACTGGGCGTAGAACCGGTCCGCGTCCTCCGAGCCGACCGGAAGGTAGGACACCAGCACGTCGGCGCCGGACTCGCGCAGCACGTTGACGACGTCGACCGGCGACTCGTCGGCCTCCGTGATGGTCTCCTTGTAGTACTGGCCAAGCCCGTCGTAGGTATGGCCGCGTTGCACGCTCACGCCTAGCGGCGGCACGTCGGCGATCTTGATGGTGTTGTTCTCGCTCGCGACGATCGCCTCCGACAAGTCACGGCCGACCTTCTTCGCGTCAACGTCGAACGCGGCGACGAACTCCACATCGCGCACGTGGTAGCCACCGAACCGCACGTGCATCAGACCAGGCACGCGCGCGGCAGGATCGGCGTCACGGTAGTAGTGCACGCCCTGCACCAGGGAAGCCGCACAGTTTCCGACGCCAACGATGGCCACCTTCACAGTCTGGCCGTTTTCGCCCATGCCGGTTTCTCCTTCACTAGGTGTGTGATGTGTCGTGTCGTGCTTGTCAGCGGAGCGAGTCAGCCGTGCTGGCCGCGCTGTTCCGCTTGCTCGTGTGCGATGAGCTCGTTGAGCCAGCGCACTTCTCGTTCGCTGCTTTCCAGCCCCAGCCGGTGCAATTCCCTGGTGTAGCGGTCGATCCTTTCCTCGGCGCGTGCCAGCGCAGCCCGCAAGCCCTCGCGCCGCTCCTCGACCCGCCTGCGACGTCCTTCGAGGATGCGCATCCTGACGTCGGCAGGGGTGCGGGAGAAGAACGCGAGGTGGACGCCGAAGCCTTCGTCGTCCCATGTCTGTGGACCGGCGTCGCCGAGTAGCTCGCCGAACCGCTCCTTGCCTTCCGCGGTGAGCTTGTACACCCGCCGCGCCTTCCGGCCCCAGGCCCGGTTCTCGTGGTCGGTCGCCGCACCCGGCTCCTCCGCGATCAGACCGGCGCGCTGCAGCCTGCGGAGAGTCGGATACACCGAGCCGTAGGAGAACGTCCGGAACATCCCCAACGTGTCATGTAGGCGTTTGCGCAGCTCATAGCCGTGCATGGGCGCCTCGTGCAGCAGTCCGAGGATCGCGAACTCCAACATCAGGCACCTCCTTCGCCTGCTCGAACACCGGTGACAGCCGTCCGTTCCATCGGTGCAATCTACCGAGCCACTATATCGCGCCGATACATCGGACGCAGCAGGATCGAGGACGCGATGTGGTGAACACCGCTTTCGGCGTTGTTCACTACATGCCGATCCGCGCTCCGAACCTGTGGAGAACCGGCCGTAGGCACGTAGGCTGTTCTCGTGCGAAACCAGCGGCAGATCGTCGACTACGCCCTGCGCCGCAGGGCGTTGCTTGCGCGGTGGCGCGCAGGGCACGTCGCCACCGACGACATCTGCGACGCGAACCCGTACCTCACCCAGGCCGCGCGCCACCACGGCGAGTCCATCGAGCACGCGTGTCCGGTGTGCGCCAAGCAGCGGATGGCCCTTGTCGCGTGGGTCTTCGGTGACGAGCTCATGCAGGCGTCCGGCTCAGCGCGGAAGCCGGACGAGCTGGAACGGATGGCGGAGCTGTTCGCCGAGTTCACCGTCTACGTCGTCGAGGTGTGCCTCGCCTGCCGCTGGAACCATCTCGCGCTGTCCTACGTTGTCGGCACCGGCGAGCCAGGAACGCGCGCGCCTCGCACCCGACCCCGAAAGTCCGCCACCCCGTGACGGGCCCATGACCGGCCCATGACCGGCATTGACGTCACGTTTCGGCTCCCCCCGTGCCGCCGTGGGGGGCGCGGTGTGCTGACAATGTTCACCCTGGAGACTGATTCGTGACAGACGACGGCAGCTCAGGACGGCGATTCATGGACGGTGACGCGAACTGGCCTGGCAGCGACCAGGACCAGGGCCAGAGTCCGCGTAGGCCCGGCGACGACCCGCGCTGGCCTACCGGCGCTGAGCAGGGTAGACGCCGGG
This sequence comes from Actinophytocola sp., assembly GCA_009377475.1. Taxonomy (GTDB): domain Bacteria; phylum Actinomycetota; class Actinomycetes; order Mycobacteriales; family Pseudonocardiaceae; genus Haloechinothrix_A. Next base: position 6,143 of record WHTY01000041.1, on the reverse strand, counting down.
CGCCGCAGCAGGGGCCAGGCGAGCATCCGCAACGTCCGCCCCGGCAGGGCCCTCCCGCGCGCGACCCACGGCAGCCGCAGGGACGACCGGCTGGCGCGCCGCCGGACGGCCGCGCCCGCCCCCGCAGGACGCCGCCACCCGCCGGTGGCCCGGCGCCAGGAGGGCCCGGAGGCCCGGGCGGCGCGCCCGCAGGCCGCCAGCCAGGACCGCCGCCGGGCGGAATGCCGCCAGGGCACCCGGGACAACCGCCGGGACCGCCCCAGCACCGGCACCAGGGCCAGCCGGACGACGTCTACGCCACGGAGATGTTCGCCCCGCTCAGCGGGAACTCCGACATGGAGCCGCCAGAGCCGGAGCTGCTGACGCACCGCCCAGCGGGCGACCCGATGTGGCACGAGCCACCCCCCGACGAGCAGATGACCACGTTCGTCGCCAACTACGAGCAGGACCCTGACCTGCCGGGCGACCTGGACGACGACGGCCTCACCGCGAAGCAGAAGCGGTGGCGCCTCATCCGCCGCATCGGTTACGCGGGGGTGACAGCGTTCGTGCTGATCCCGATCGCGATCTTCACCGTGCTGTACTTCGTGCTCGACGTACCGTCGCCGTACGAGATCGCATCGCAGCAGAACAAGACCGTCTCGTACATGTACCGCGACGGCGGCGTGATGGCCAAGGACATCACGGACGGCAACCGCGTCCTGCTCGAGGCGGACCAGATCCCGGACAGGGTCAAGTACGCCGTCTACGCCGCGGAGGACGCGACGTTCGAGACCAACGCCGGTTTCGACATCATTGGCATCCTGCGCGCCGCGAAGAGCCAGCTCACCGGCGGTGTCGGTGGTGGCTCGACGATCACCCAGCAGTACGTCAAGACCGCAACCGAGAACGACGACTACTCCATCGAGCGCAAGGCGACCGAGATCGTCAAGGCGTTCAAGATGAGCAATCAGCTCAGCAAGACGGAGATCATCACCGCCTACCTGAACACGATCTACTTCGGCAGGGGCGCGTACGGCATCCAGGCCGCGTCGCAGGCGTACTTCGGCAAGGACACCGAGAAGCTGACCTCGGCGGAGGCCGCGTACCTCGCAGGCATCATCCAGGCGCCGAGCAGGGGCGACTCCCTGGAGTACGCCGAGGGCCGCTGGAGCTACGTGATGGACCAAATGGTCGAGAACAAGTGGCTGCCGGCGTCCGAGCGGGCGTCGGCGAAGTTCCCGAAGCCGGTCAACGAGAACAAGACCGACTCGCCGGGCTTCGACGGCTCACGACGTCACCTCAAGGCCGCGATCGGTAACGAGCTGGCGTCGCTCGGCTACTCGGAGGAGCAGGTCCGCACGGCTGGCTACACGATCCACACCACCATCGACAAGCGGGCGCAGCGCTTCGCCGAGCAGGCGGTGCGCGAGGTCATGAAGGGCCAGCCGAAGAAGCTGCACGAGGCGTTCGTCGCGGTCGATCCCTCGTCGGGCGGGGTCATGGCCTACTACGGCGGCCCGTACGACCAGACCGACTACGTCAACTGGGGGAACAAGGGCCGCAACCCCGGCTCGACCATGAAGGCGTTCGACTTCCTCGCGCTGCTCAAGAAGGGCGAGAAGGGGCCGTACGCGACATACGACGGCACGTCGCCGCGTAAGTTCGGCGACGTCGTCGTCAAGAACGCCGGCGACGACCAGTGCCCGGACTGCACCGTGATGGAAGCGATGAAGCGCTCCGTCAACACCGTGTTCTACGACATGGTGGCCAAGGACGTCGGCCCGCGCGCTGTCGCCAAGGCGGTGCAAGAAGCCGGGATCAGCGACCAGTCGTCCGTCAGCGACCTCGACACCAACATCGCCATCGGCGGTGGTGACAACAAGATCACCCCGCAGGACATGGCGGCCGCGTACGCGACGCTCGCCGCGGACGGCGTGCAGCGGGGCTCGCACCTGGTCAGCAAGATCACCACGCCGGACGGCGACGTCATCTACCAAGCAGACCGCGAGGGCAGATCGGCGTTCTCCCCTGACAGGGAGAAGAGCAAGCAGATCGCGGGCAACGTCACCATGACGCTCGAGCCGGTGCTTGAGCACTCCTCGCTGCGCTGCGCAGACGGGCGTGACTGCGCTGGCAAGACCGGTACGCACGAGGCGCCGGGCCACCCCGGCGACAACTCGCAGGCGTGGATGGTCGGTTACTCGCGGCAGATCGCGGCGGCCGCGTGGGTCGGCGACGAGGCGCTCTCGCCGATCAGGGACGCCAACGGCTCCCCGATCTACGGGTCCTCGCTGCCGGGCCCGATCTGGCAGCGGTTCATGAACCTGTACCACGAGGGACTGCCGCAGCAGCCGTTCCCCGAGGTCGAGCTGATGGGCGAGCCGCCACCGCCGCCGCCTGAGCCGGAGCCGGAGCCGACGGAGACGCCGACCGAGGAGCCGGAGGAGTCAACGAAGCCGCATCCGACCCCGCCCGGCAGGCCGGAGGAGACCACGACGACCGCGCCGACCACCACAGAGGACGACGGCGACAGCATCTTCCCCGGTAACGGCAACGGCGGGCCGACGGAGGAGGAGCAGACGACCGAGGAGACGACGGAGGAAGGCGGCTGACGTCAGGTCGCTGACGGCCCCGAACCGGTACGTGTCCGGTACGTGTCCGGTCCGGGGCCGTCGCGCGGTAACGTCCTGGCGTGCCCTCCCCTTCAGCGCGCCCCTGGCTCGGCGAACACACCCGGAGCGAGGCCGACCGGGTGATCCCGACGTGGACCGAGCCGCTCGCCGCCGCGGCGAGCAAACCGGTCGGCGGTCCGCTCGGCGCGCACGCCCTTGTGGGGCGGCACTGGTTCTGGACGCCGCTGCGCGTCGTGCTGCTGCTCGCGATCGTCACGCTGACGTTCGCGTGGTTCGGCAAGGCGGCCTGCGTCCAGCAGACCGTCAGCGAGGACGGCTCCGCGAGCCTCGACTGGAGCTCGAACCGGCAGTACGTCGCGATGTGCTACTCCGACATCGTGCCGCTGTACGGTGCGGAGCGCCTGGACAAGGAGCGGTTCTTCCCGTACCGCGACGGCTGGCTGGAGCTGAGCAACGGCGACGGCGGCAGGACCAGCGTCACGATCTACGGCTACGGCGAGGGCTACCGGGTCGCCAACGACGTCACCGCCGTCGACGCCACCGGGTCGCGATACGAGCTGACGCCGCAGAACCAGTTCGCCATCGAGGACGGCAAACTGCGGTTCGCGAGCGGCCACGTGCTCGACCTCGCCAAGGGGGACCAGGTCCGGTACATGGAGTACCCGGTGCTGACCGGGCTATTCCAGTGGGCGATGGCCACGGCGACGCACGCGTGGGAGGACGGCGTGCGCGCTGGCATCTTGCCTGGCGGGATCTCGGTCGCGATCTACTTCAACCTCGCCGCGCTGTTCCTGGCGTTCGCGTGGCTGGCGACGGTGTGGTCCGTTGCCCGCACATCCCGCCGCAGGCCGTGGGACGCGGCCCTCGTCGCGTTGTCACCGCTGGCGGTCGTGCACGCCTTCACCAACTTCGACACCCTCGCCACGGCGTTCGGCGCGGGCGCCATCCTGGCGTGGTCCCGACGACGATGGGGCTTCGCAGGGGTGCTGCTCGGCGTCGGGGCGGCGTTGAAGCTGTACCCGTTGTTCCTGCTGGGGCCGTTGTTCGTGCTGTGCCTGCGCGCGGGCAAGCTGCGTGCGTGGACGGGATCGGCGGTCGCCGCGATCGGCACCGTCGTCGCGCTGAACCTGCCGCTGGCGCTGCGCTATCCCGACGGCTGGTACGAGTTCATCCGGCTCAACCAGGAGCGGGGCATGGATCCCGACTCGCTCTACAACGTCGTCCGAGTGTTCACCGAATGGCAGGGCTTCGACGGGCCGCTCGCGCCGGGCCAGACGCCGACGATGTTGAACACCGTCTCCGCCGTACTGTTCTTGCTGTGCTGCGCCGCGATCGCGGCGGTGACGTTGTCCGCGCCGGTGCGGCCCCGACTGGCCCAGGTGGCGTTCCTGGTCGTGGCGGCGTTCCTGCTGACGAACAAGGTGTGGAGCCCGCAGTTCTCGCTGTGGCTGGTGCCGCTCGCGGTGCTGGCGATCGGGCACTGGCGGCTGTTGTTCGGCTGGATGGCCGTCGACGCCATGGTGTGGGTGCCTCGGATGTACTTCTACCTCGGTGTGGACAACAAGGGCCTGCCGGAGGAGTGGTTCCTCGGCGCCGTCGTGCTGCGCGACCTCGCGGTGATCGGGCTGTGCGCGCTGATCGTGTACGAGATCTACCGGCCGAGCACGGACCCGATGCGGGCAGGTGGGGAGGACGACCCGGCGGGCGGGGTGCTTGACCGCGCCCGCGACGTCGTCACGCTGCGGTTAGGCCGGTCGGGCGCGGAACGGACGCCAGTAGGCGCGGGCACCGGCAGCGGGCCTGGCGCGCCCGGGTAGTCGTGTCCCCCGTTCCCGGCGTCGTGTCCGGCACTCACGCCGTCGTGTCCGACGTTCTCGCCGGCGTGTCCGGCACTCCCGCCGTCGCTCTCGCTTCGCCAGGCAAATTGCTCCGAGAATCGGGCATCAAGCCACGAACCACGTGCGGATCGCGCAATATCCCCGGCGAAGTCAGGCAGTCACGGCCTCACGCCGCCCCACGCCGTGGTGACGGTGGCGTCTTGCGCAGAATCCGATACAGCTGCATCGCCCGCAATACGATCGTATCGGTCTGCGCGAAAGAGAGTGCCCATGCCCGGTTCGCCACCAGACTGATGGAACGACATGGAACGACATGGCACGACGTTGCGTCGAGAACCCTCCGGGCGTCGCATAAGCCGTCAGGAATGCACGACACAGCGTCGGGAGCGTCGGACACGGCGTCCTGAGTGTCGGACACGGCGTCCTGAGTGTCGGACACGGCGTCCTGAGTGTCGGACACAGCGTCGGGAGCGTCGGACACGGCGTCGGGAGCGTCGGACACAGCGTGGGTCAGCGGGAGATCGTCTTGCGGAGGTAGGCGATGTCGTCCGCCTGGCCGTCGGCGGGCGTCTCCACGATCACGGGCGCGCCTGCCGACCCCGCGACGTCCGCGAGCACCTGCGCGTCGATGGTGCCGTGGCCGCCGACGACGTTGGCGTGCCGGTCACGGTTGGAGCCGAACTCGTCGCGCGAGTTGTTCAGGTGCACGAGGTCGATCCGGCCGGTGATGGCCTTGACCTTGTCGACGACGCCGTCCAGCTCCCAGCCAGCCGCGTAGGCGTGGCACGTGTCGAGGCAGAACCCGGGGTCGAACTCGCCGACCGCGTCCCACAGTCGGGCGAGCATGTCCAGGTCGCGCGCCATTGCGTTGTCGCCGCCCGCCGTGTTCTCGATCAAGATCGGCACGTCGAAGCTGGAGCGCTCGAACAGCTTGCGCCAGTTCTCGATGCCCGCTGCGGCGTCCTCGCCCTTGCGCACGTGACCGCCGTGCACGATCAGCCCGCGCGCGCCAACCTCGGCGGCGGCCTTCGCGTGCTGCGAGACGATCTTGCGGGACGGAATCCGAATGCGGTTGTTCAACGACGCCACGTTCGCCAAATACGGCGAGTGGATGAACACCTCGACGTCGGACGCGGTGGTCTCATCCGTGCGAGGGTGCGGTTTCGGGGCCTTCCAACCCTGGGGATCAGCGAGAAAGAACTGGACGACCTCGGCTTCGCGCTCGCGGGCTGCCGCGATCGGATCGTCGTCACGGACGTGCGCGCCAATAAGCATGGCGTGAGCCTATCCGAACCGACCCTCAACGCTCTGGAGAGTGAATCCGAGCCGCTGGGCTTCGCGATATGCACCCGTTCCGGTTAGGTTTCCAACCCGGAGGAGCGCCAACCAGGTCGCGGGGTGTCGATCGTTCGTGAAGGGACACCATGGTGAAGCGATATCTCGGTGCGGTGCTGGTCGCATTCGTGTTGGGCGGCGTCGGGCCGCTGACGGTGGGAGCCGCGCAAGCCGCTGAGCCTGGATCCACCGACCAATTCGGTCGTGATCAACTCCTGGCTCGCTGTTGATCTTCGTGTGGGTTTGTCGTGAAGAGGGCGCGTGGTACCTGCTGGCCTCGCATCCAGCGTGTCCACTTCATGGTTTCCGGTCGTGCCCGTTGGGCGGGTGGGCAGGTCAGGCGGCTGCGGCGGGT
>WHTY01000083.1 GCA_009377475.1 Actinophytocola sp. | reverse complement strand
ACAATCGAGGCACTGCGAGAGCGGCAGGAAAACGAGTTGGTCAACAACCGGCAGTTCGGGTTGCTGCACAACGCCGACCTCGGTCAGCGGATCCACACCAGGACCGGCCCACCCACCCCGGACGACCTCGACGAACTGCTGTGCCGAAGGCGCAAGACCCGGTTCTTCCTGGCGCACCCGCGCACGATCGCGGCGTTCGGCCGCGAATGCACCCGACATGGCGTCTACCCGGACCCGGTCGAGGTCGAGGGGCGCGTGGTGTTCGGGTGGCGCGGCGTACCGATGCTGCCGTGCGACAAGATCCCGGTCAGCGAGCACGACACCAGTTCGATCCTGGCGATGCGCGTCGGTGAGGCGGACAACGGGGTCATCGGGCTGCGCAAGACGGGCATCCCGGACGAGCACGAGCCCGGGCTGTCGGTGCGATTCATGGGGGTGTCGGAAAAGGCGATCATCTCGTATCTGGTCAGCGCGTACCACGCGGCCGCCGTGCTGGTGCCCGACGCGCTCGGCATGCTCGAACACGTCGAGATCGGACGCTGACATGACGACGGCGAACGAGATGCGCTCCGCCGCGTCGGTCCTGTCCTGGGCCAGCAGCACGGTGGAGCCAGTGCTTCGCAAGGCGGTCGACTCACTGCCGGGCCCGCTGCGGCACATGAGCGGGTACCAGCTGGGCTGGTGGGATTCCGACGGCGTCGCGACCAGGGCATCCGGCAAGGCGGTCCGACCGGCCCTGACGTTGTTGTGCGCGCAAGCCTCCCGGGGCGGTGCCGACGACGCCGTCACCGCGGCCGCCGCCGTGGAGTTGGCGCACAACCACTCGCTGGTGCACGACGACGTCATGGACGGTGACGCGATGCGCAGGCACCGGCCGACCGTGTGGCGGGCATTCGGCGCGGGCCCGGCGATCATGGCCGGGGACGCGTTACTGACCCTCGCGTTCGACCTGCTCGCGTCGAGCGGCGCGGAGACCGCCACGTTGCGCGACGCGATCAAGGACCTGCTGCGCGGGCAGTGCGCCGACCTTGATTTCGAGCATCGGGACGACGTCACGCTGGCCGAGGTCCACGCGATGAGTCGGGACAAGACGGCGGCCCTGTTCGGCGCGGCCTGTGCGCTCGGCGCGCAGGCCGCGGGGTCCGACGGGGCGCGGCTGGAACACCTGCGCGGCTTCGGCATGTCGCTGGGGGTGGCGTTCCAACTGGTCGACGACCTGCTCGGGATCTGGGGCGACCCGGAGGTCACCGGCAAGCCCGTGTACGAGGACCTGCGCCGCAGGAAGAAGTCGCTCCCTGTGGTGGCCGCGCTGACGTCAGGGACCGACGCAGGCAGGGAGCTCGCGGAGCGCTATGCAAGGGACCGGGCCGACCTGGCCGACCTCGCGGAGCTGATCGATCGAGCCTGCGGCCGGGTGTGGGCCCATGAGCAGGCCGATCTGGCGCTGCGAAACGCGGTGCGCGACCTGTGGCTGGCCGAGCCGTCGCCCGGCCCCGCCACCGAGTTGGCCGCGCTGGCACGGCTGATCGTGGAACGGGACAGGTGAGTGCCGTGATCGACATGACTGACCCGGCCTGGCGCTCGGTGGCAGGCCCCCGGACGGTGGTACTCGCCTCGCCGCGGTCGTTCTGCGCGGGTGTCGAACGCGCGATCGAGACCGTCGAACGGCTGCTGCGCGCGCAGGGCCCGCCGATCTACGTCCGGCGGCAGATCGTCCACAACACGCACGTCGTCGCCGACCTGAAAGCACGGGGCGCGGTGTTCGTCGACGAGGTCGACGAGGTGCCGCGTGGCGCGACCGTCGTCTTCTCGGCGCACGGCGTGCCACCCGCGGCGCACGACAGCGCCGCCGCACGCGGTCTGCACACGGTGGACGCGACGTGCCCACTGGTCGCCAAGGTGCACGCGGAAGCCCGCAGATACACCCGCCGCGGCGACACGGTGGTGCTGATCGGGCACGAGGGACACGACGAGGTCGAGGGCACCCTGGGAGAAGCGCCGGACAACACGGTGCTCGTCGAGACCCCGGAGGACGTCACCGCGCTCGACGTGCCCGACCCGCGCCGCGTCTCCTATCTGGCCCAGACGACGCTGGCCGTGGACGAGACGGCGGAAGTCGTCGAGGCACTGCTGGCCAGGTTCCCCGAGGCGCGGGGACCGGGTTCGGACGACATCTGCTATGCCACGACGAACCGGCAGGAGGCGCTGCGAGCCATCGCCGGGCGGACCGACCTCGTGCTGGTGGTCGGGTCCGCGAATTCCTCGAACTCGCGACGTCTCGCCGAGCTGTCCCGCCGGATCGGCACGCCGGCGCGACTGATCGACGACGCGGACGAGCTGCGCCCGCAGTGGCTGGCGGACACCAGCCACATCGGTGTCACCGCCGGAGCATCGGCACCGCCCGTGCTGGTGGACGGCGTGCTCGACGCCCTCGGCAGGCTCGGGCCGCTGACCGTCGACGAGCACGTGACCACCAGCGAGACCGTGCAGTTCAGCCTTCCCCTTCCGATGCGATCGAGCAGGTAAGGAGCCGACGTGTCCGTCACATCATCACTACAGGCACCGGCAGCGGGCCAAGAGTTGGCCGACGTGGTGACCGGGTTGTTGTCCGCGCCCGCCGCGCCGTTGCACCTACCTGCGACGCAGCGCGTGCTGTCGGGGCCGACCGGGCTCGGGACCGCCGCGACACGGCTGCGGCCGCGGTCCGAGCGGCGCGAGACCGAAGACGGGATGCCGGAGCTGTTCTGCCCTGGGGCGTTACGGGACGACCGGGCCCTTGGCGAGGAAGTCAACTCGCGGCTGGTGCGGTGGGCCGACGAGGTGGGGATCTACCGGGGACGGCTGGACCACCTCCGGCGATGTGAGTTCGGGCACCTGATCATGTTGACGCACCCGGCGACGGACGACCCTGACCGGTTGCTTGCCGCGGCCAAGTGCGTGGTGGCCGAGTGGGCCACCGACGACTACTACATCGACGAGGTCGAACTGGGCGCCGACCCACGCGTGGTGGGCTCCCGGCTGGCCAACCTGTACGCGGTGGTGGATCCGGCGTCGCTGCCCGAGCAGTACGCACCCCAGTTGGATGCCTACCGAGAGGCCGAGCCGATCGCGACGGCGTTCCGCAGCGCGATGGAGCACCTGGCGCGGTACATCTCGCCAACGCAGCTCGGGCGGTTCCAGCACCAGATGGCCATCCTGTACGTGGCGTGGAACCAGGAGGCCGACTGGCACGCCAACGGCCGCACCCCGGCGGTGTGGGAGTACCTGGTGCAACGCCATCTCAACAGCTACCTGCCGCCGATGGTGCTGATCGACGCGGTCGCCGGGTATGAGTTGCCCGCCACGGAATATTTCCACCCGAGGGTGCGCCGCGCGATCACGTTGGCGGCGGACGCGAACGTGCTCATCAACGACCTGCACTCGGCGGACTTCGAGTCCGAAACCGACTTCAACCTGCCCAGGGTGATCGCGGAAGAGGAGGGCTGTTCGCAGCGAGAAGCCATCAAACGCACGGTCGAGATCCACAACGAACTCATGCGGACCTTCGTGGCCGAGGCCGCCGCCCTGTCCGCTGCCGGGAGCCCGACCCTGCGCCGCTTCTTCGCGGACGTCTGGGCCTGGCTGGGCGGCAGCCGCGAGTGGCACGCCACCACCGGCCGTTACCAGGACACCTCAGCAGAGTCAGCACAACCGGAAGGGAGCTCCACATGACGACGTCCACGTCCGCCCAGGTCGCTCGCAGCGACTATCAGCGGGCCGTTGCCGCGTACTGGGACCGCGAGGCCGATCCGGTGAACCTGCGGCTCGGCGACGTCGACGGCCTGTACCACCACCACTACGGCATCGGCGAGCCCGATCCGGCGGTGCTCGCCGGGCCGGAGGACGGCAGGGGCGACCGCATCATCGAGGAGATGCACCGCCTGGAGACCGCGCAGGCCGACCTGCTGCTCGACCATCTGGGCGCCATCGGGTCGCACGATCGCCTGCTGGACGCCGGCTGTGGCCGCGGCGGCACCAGCTTGATGGCGAACCGGCGCTTCGGCTGCCAGGTCGACGGGGTCACGATTTCCGAGTCGCAGGCCGACTTCGCCAACGACCAGGCGGTTCGCCGCGGTGTAGCAGGCAAGGTCCGGTTCCACCTGGCTAACATGCTCGACACCGGGTTCGAACCAGGCTCGTTCCGAGCCATCTGGAACAACGAGTCCACAATGTACGTCGATCTCTTCCGGCTGTTCGCCGCACACGCGGAGTTGCTCGAGGTCGGCGGACGTTACGTGACCATCACCGGCTGCTACAACGACCTGACCGGCGGCCGCTCCCGTGCGGTCAGCCAGATCGACCAGCACTACATCTGCAACATTCACCCACGCAGCGAGTACTTCCAGGCGATGGCCGCCAATCATCTCGTGCCGATCGCCGTGGTCGATCTGACCGCCGAGACCATCCCGTACTGGGAACTGCGGCGGGAGTCGCCCGTCGCCACCGGCATCGAGGAGCCATTCCTCAGCGCCTACCGTGAGGGTAGTTTTCACTACCTGCTCATCGCTGCCGACCGGGTCGAGTCTTGACCCGCGGCCGATCGCCATCACCTGGCACCTCCACCGCCCGATGCCCGCGAAGGCTTTCACAACGGCGAGCGTGGTGGCGGGTTAGGAAAATCTGTCGGGATAGGACGAACGGTCGCTGTAGTCGGCTTCGAGCGGTTCGCCCACGAGCCACGCCGGATCGGCCGGGTCCGACAGCATGTCTTCCCTGAGTTCCTGGAACTTGTCACGGAACTGCGCCGGCGTCATATCTGGTTCTTCAATGACACGCAGGAGTTCTCGCATTATGGGGTCTTCCATGATGCGCCGTACCTCGTGATCCGGCAGTCTCGTCAAATCGATCGCGCGAGGCCCGCGTGGATACTGCAACTCCCTGACATCATCGAGCCGAAGCTGCTGTCTCGCGAACGCATTGACCTCCGCTCCAGCGGCGACCGAGTGCAAAATTCCGTTGTAGACCAGATCCCAAATCAGGGGATCTTTCTGAAACTCATGGATCGCCCCGTCAACACCATCACCCTTACGATCAATCAACTCGAAGGTGATCCCGACCGGCTCCGGCTTAGCTTTGATCGTCCGCAACTCATACAACCGCACGAAGATCGACCTCTTCAGACGGCCAAACCGAACCATGTCGACTTTCAGCCAATCCGCACCAGCAGAGAACACGACATACGTAAACGGCGATGTCATCAAGTACGAACCGACGAGTATCGCCGTCCACACCTGCCACGAGACCATCCAGTCGAATGGTCCGTCACCTTGGAACGTCAGGATGATCGCCATACCTACGATCAAGATGGCGAGGCTGATGAAGAAGCCGCGAAGCTTGCCACGCTTGTTTTCCTTGTGCCAGGCCAGGACCGGTCCCATGCCGGGAGGCGGCTTCGGCTTGTGGGACAGGCGCCGCTCCCGGCCGCGATCAGTTTCGGCGTGGTGCGCGGACGACCGGTAGCCACGTCCCCGAGGCGGCCGCGGCTCTCCCGTTACCGGGTCCGGTCTGGGCGGCAACCCAGGAAACGAGTTGTCAGGCGGTCGATCACACATGACATGCTCCCACTTCAGGTACCCGGTGGTGACTTGTAGGGACTGAACGGAAGCCTCCGATGCTGTTCCCACTCCGCACGGTCCAGATCCTCCGGCACGGCAGCCTTTTCTACTGCCGAGGGAAATTGTTCCTCGCCGTCAGGAATGAAATAATCGACGACCTCGCTCCCTGCAATTCCTCCTACCACGCCGCCACCAACGCTGCCGATCAATGCACCGGGTACACCAAACGATGACCCGACCAGAGCGCCAGCCTCGGCTCCGGCAGCACCCCCAGCGAGCACTCCGCCCGTTCGCGCAACCGCTTTGCCCCACGTCTGCTCGCCCTTATAGGCGTTCCAGAGCTCTGTACCCGCCGTCAATGCACTTGCCGCGTAAGGCAATTTGCTGAGCGCAACCCTGGCGGCCCGGGCGCCTCCTGTCTGGGGTCCGCGGAGTTGGTCTTTGCGGTAGTAACTGGAAACCCTCGATCGCACGCTTTGCGGCACCGGACCGATGAACTTCTCGAGTTCAGTAGCCCGGTTCAGATACGCCTCTTTTCCCGCGCCAGCCTTCATCGCCGCGATTTTGATCTGTGCGAGCTGCTTGGCGGACAACTCATCGGCCCTTCCCAGCGCCATCATCTGGAAGGTACGAGATTGGGCCGCGAGATGCTCGGCATGCGCGACAGCGTCCGCTCGCATGTTCTCGGCCGTGCCGATGTAGTCAATCACCGCGGACGCCGTCGTGTTGGCGATCTTCCAGGAGTCCATATCTCCGCCGGACTCAAGTGCCTCCTGGAGATCGATGCGCTTGCTTTTCCCTGTTCCGCGCGTCTCGCACGATCTCAAGGCACGTATTGAACGCCTCGACACCCGCGTTGTAGCTCGCCAGCGCAGGCATGTAGGAATCCATCTCGCCGCGATAGGCCGCGTAGGCGGCATCGGCCTGCGCGGGGGTCAGTTCACCGTCCGGCACGGCAGGCGGGTGACCTGGGTGCTTGGGGCGCATGATGATCGGGCCGCGGACCTCAAGGCCGGCCTGGCTCCCGGTGTCCATCGCGGACTGCATCAGCTCATTGATGTGATCGAGAGCGCTGGCGAAATTCCGTGCGGCCCGCTCATACTGTCGCGCGGTGTGGGCGAGGTCCTCGCAGTTCCACACGGCTGGCCGGGTCCGCTCGTCAAACGCCTGGAAACCAGGGCCGTACCAGCCGTCCCGTGCGCGTCGGCGTGCCTCGTGTCCCTGGTCGGCCGCAGCGTCACCGCGGCTGGCGGCCAGCATCAGCCAGTCCGCGGCCTCCGCACACATGCCCGAGCTGCCGTTGACAGTGGTGTTCAGGTGAGTCGATGTCACAGCGCCTCCCGCTCACGGTTCTATGACTGCTCATGCCGCGGATCGCGTTCCAGCGCACCCGGATCATAGGCAGGCGGCGATTCCTGATTGAGCTTGATCTGTGCTTCGTTGGTGTTCTCGATGTTCTCGTAGCTGCCCTCGGCGACATGCACCTTGGAGCTGACGTCGTTCATCGTCTGCGCCAGAACCAACGCGGCTTGCTGGATCCGGGCCAGTGCGGCGTTGACTACGTCCGACGAGAACCCCGCGTCGACCGCTGTTGGCTGGTGTTCGGCGACGAGATCCAGGTACGTCGCCGCGGACTCGAATCGAGCCGCCACCTCGTCAAGCACGCCTGGCTCGTGACCAAAGCCCTCCCCGTTCACCATGCGTCCTCCTCATATCCGAAACGATTCCGCACAGTCTGCTCGTGCCTCGACGGGGACGGTGGCGCCGCGTGAGAAACCTGGGCGTCGAACACGACGCCATGAGCTCCCAGACGTTCCGCCACCACCCCGATGCGGTCCGCCTGGATCGCCGCAGCCACCTGCTGGGGCCCACATGTGGCACGCAACCGTTCCAACGACGAGAACACCAGTAGCAGCCGTTCTCCCGATACGTTGCTGTGCAACTCGACGTCCACTCGCCGATCGATGGTCGACAACGGGCGGGTAGGCACCCACACGACCGAGGTATCCCGAGCGGTCTCGTCGATCGGTTCGAGCGGTTCCATGTCCGCTAGCTCGGGCTCCGGATAGCGCACACCATCGGGATGCCGGACGTCGAGAGCGACAACGAAACGAGCATCGACGCGACTACTTGCCGCCACGAGATCCGCCACCGTCAGACGCTCGTATGGTTGGCCGTTGCCACACGCATCGACGAGCGCTTCAATGCTCGAGTACGCCCACAGAACTGGCTCTCCCCGTGTCGTCTGGAACTCGGTGTCGAATCCCGCGTCACGAACGGTCAGTACGAACAGTTCGCTGAGGCCGGCGCTGCCCAGGTCGTCGATGCGGACCAGATCGCCGGTAGCGATCTCGGTCTCTGACGCATCGGCTGCCATGTTCCCACCCCTCGGATCCCCGCCGCATTAGATCGGACCACCACCGACCACCCGCTGCAACCGCGTTGACACGATCGATTACATCCGCAAATCTGCCGGGTGCCGCGGTCGTTGAGCTGCTCCGGCTGCTCGCCGATTCGGGGCGCAGCTGTACTACCACGGTGACTTCGACTGGGGCGGGGTGCGGATCGGCACAGCGTCAAGCCACGCGCCGTCAGCTCACCCCCTCACCGGCAGGGTCGCCAGCCCGCGCAGGTTGATGCGCCCGTTCCACCGAACCTCCCCCGCCAACTCCAACCCAGGCAGCCGCGTCACCAGCCGCTCCAGCGCCACCGCACCTTCCAATCGCGCCAGCGCGGCACCGAGGCAGTGGTGCGGACCGGCCCCAAATGACACGTTCCTGCGCGCGCCGCCCCGGTCGATCCGCAGCTCGTCGGCGTCGTCACCCCAGAACGCGGCGTCCCGGTTCGCCGAGGCGAGCGAGGCGTTCACGAACGCCCCTTCCGGGATCTCGACGTCGCCCACCCGGTGCGGCGCGAGCGTGATCCGGCGGCTGGACTGCACCGGACTGTCGTAGCGCAACATCTCCTCGACGGCGGTGGTCGCCAATCCCGGCTCGGCACACAATCGCGCGTGCTGCGACGGGTGCCGCAGCAGCGCGTGGACCCCGTTGCCGATGAGGTTCACCGTGGTCTCGTGACCGGCCACGTAGAGCAGCGCGACCTGCGCGATCAAATCCTCGTCGGTGAGCTGGTCGCCGTCCTCTTCGGCCTCGATCAACGCCGTCAGCAGGTCGTCACCAGGGTTGCGGCGTTTCCAGGCGATCGCCTCGGCGGCGACCTCGGCCAACTCGGCATCGGCGGCCTGAATACGCGCCATCAACTCCGGATCGACCACCGGCTCCAGCGAGCGCACCACGGTCCCGGTCAGCTCGCGCAGCCGTACCGTGTCGACGTCGGGCATCCCCAGCATCTCGGTGATCACGGCGAACGGCAGCGGGAACGCCAGCGCCTCGATCAGGTCGAACTCCCCCGCGCCAGCGACGTCGTCGAGCATGGCGTCGACCAACTCGGCGATGCGCGGCCGTAGCCCCTCGATCGCGCGAACCGTGAACGCCTTAGCGACCAACCGCCGCAGCCGGGTGTGATCCGGCGGGTCGCGGTCGAGCATCGAACTCCCCCGCAGCTGCGGGCCGTCGTGCTGGTAGGTCGACCGCACGAGGTCCCGCATCGGACCTTCGGCGAGGTTGTCGTCGTCAACCGAGTTCCCGGACTTCAGCAGCGCGGCGACGTCGCCGTATCGGGTGAGAATCCAGAACCCGAGCGGGTGTTGATACGCGGGCGCCTGTTCACGCAGACGCGCGTACTGCGGGTACGGGTCATCGGTGAACCCGGGCGCGAACGGATCGAACAGCGGGGTCTCGACTGTCTCGGACATGACCTCTCCTTACGCGCTGCTGGCAGCGGGGATCCCGGTGCTGCTGGCGAGCGCGGGGTGGTCGGCGAACGCCGATAGCACTGCCCACAGCCCGGCATTGACGCGGCCGACCTCCGCCTCGACGTCGGCGCGCCGCTGGCAGCGCCTGCCGTCCAGACGCGCCGTCACCGCGAGATCCCACCGGCGACGAACGTCCAGCAGGAAGGCGTCCATGCTGCCGTATTCAACGTCGATCGCGCGCTGCCACTCGGTCATCGCCGCTGGTCCGTGCCGCTCGACGTCGGCAGCGACGGCGTAGACGAGCTGGTAGCGGCGGTGCGTTTGCTCCCACCCTGACATGCCCTCCACCTACTCTCCGAATCTCACATACTCTGTGTATGCGACTATACTCCGGGTATGGCAGCCGTCAAGTCACGCCGAGAGATGTACGCCGAGGCGACGCGGGCCGCGATCATCGACGCGGCGACCACGCTGTTCGCCGAACGCGGGTTCGCCGGGACGTCGCTGGAGGACGTCGCGGCAACGGCGCAGGTCACGCGGGGTGCGGTGTATCACCACTTCGCGGGCAAGCTGGCGTTGTTCGAGGCGGTGTTCGACGAGCAGGAACTGCACATGACCGAGCGGATCACCGCGACAGTCGCCGAGCACGACGACCCGTGGGAGGGCTCGCTCGCCGCGATCGACACCTTCCTCGATCTCTGTTGCGACCCGGTCTACAGCAAGCTGGCCTGGCAGGAAGGTCCGGCCGCGCTGGGCTTGACGGGCTGGAAGGAGTGCGAGGAGAAGTACGCGCTCGGGCTGGTCAAAGCCTCGATGACCATGCTGATCGAGGCCGGATACATCGAGTCCAAGGCGGTCGACACCACGGTGAAGTTCGTCTTCCAGATCTTCGGCGCGGCTGGGATGGCGCTGGCCGACACGCCCGACGAGGACAAGCCCCGCGTGCGCGCGGAATGCGCGGACGTCATGCGCCGGATGCTCACCGGGCTGCGAGCGCAGTAAACGCACGAAGGCCCGGGCACCCCCAACGGGGCACCCGGGCCTTGCGTGTTGCGAAACCTAGGCGATCACTCGTAGCGCTCGCCCTTGGCCGCCTTGTCGACCAGCGACTGCGGCGGCTCGAACTGCGAGCCGTAGGCCGCCGCGAGCTCGCGCGCCCGGTCGACGAAGCCCTGCAGCCCGCCCTCGTACTGGTTGATGTACTGGATCACACCGCCGGTCCACGGCGGGAAACCGATGCCGAAGATGGACCCGATGTTGGCGTCCGGGATCGAGTTGAGCACGCCCTCGTCGAAGCAGCGCACCGTCTCGACCGCCTGGATGAACAGCATCCGCTCCTGCAGGTCCTCGAACGGCACCTCGCCCGAGCCGGAGTTGAACGCCTCCCGCAGCCCCGGCCACAGGCCAGCGCGCTTGCCGTTCTCGTCGTACTCGTAGAACCCGGCACCCCCGGCGCGGCCCTTGCGCTCGAACTCGTCCACCATCCGGTCGACGACCGTCTCGGAGCCGTGCGGCGTCCAGGTGCCACCGGCCGCCTCGACACCGGCCTTGGTCTCCTGCCGGATCTTCTGCATCAGCGTCAGCGCCAGCTCGTCGGAGAGCTGCAGCGGCGGCGCGGGGAACCCGGCCTGCGAACCCGCCTGCTCGATGGTCGACGGCTCGACGCCCTCGCCCACGGCGGCCAGCGCCTCGTTGATGAACGTGCCGATGACGCGGCTGGTGAAGAACCCACGGCTGTCGTTGACCACGATCGGCGTCTTCTTGATCGCCAGGGTGTAGTCGAACACCTTCGCCAGCGTGGCGTCGGACGTCTTCTCACCGCAGATGATCTCCACGAGCGGCATCTTGTCGACCGGCGAGAAGAAGTGGATGCCGATGAAGTCCTCCTGCCGCTTCACACCGGTCGCGAGGCCGGTGATCGGCAACGTTGAGGTGTTGGAGCCCAGCACGGCGTCCGGGTTGACGACGTCCTCGATCTCGCCGAACACCTTGTGCTTGAGGTCCTGGCTCTCGAAGACGGCCTCGATGACGAAGTCGACGCCCTCGAACGCGTTCGGGTCCGCGGTCGGCGTGATGCGGTTCAGCAGCGCGTCCGACTTCTCCTGCGTGGTCTTGCCCCGCTTGAGCGCCTTCTCCTCGATCTTGACCGAGTAGTCCTTGCCCTTCTCGGCGTTCTCCTGCGAGACGTCCTTGAGCACGACCTCCATGCCGGCCTTCGCCGACACGTAGGCGATACCGGCGCCCATCATGCCCGCGCCGAGGACACCGACCTTGCGCACGGTGTGCTGCTCGTAGCCGTCAGGGCGGGAGCCGCCACCGTTGATGTGGTTCAGGTCGAAGAAGAACGACTTGATCATGTTCTTCGACACCTGGCCGGTGACCAGGTCCACGAAGTAGCGGCTCTCGATGAGCTGCGCGTTCTCGAAGTCCACCTGCGTGCCCTCGACGGCGGCCGACAGGATCGCGCGCGGCGCGGGCATCGGCGCGCCCTTGAGCTGCTTGCGCAGGTTCGCGGGGAACGCGGGCAGGTTCGCGGCGAACTTCGGGGTCGACGGCGTGCCGCCGGGGATCTTGTGACCCTTGACGTCCCACGGCTGCGCGGCCTCGGGGTTGGCCTTGACCCACTCCTTGGCCTTCGGCAGCAGCTCGTCCACGCTGGACACCAGCTCGTCGACGAGGCCCTTCTCCTTGGCGTCGGCGGCCTTGCGGCGCTGGCCCTGCACGAGCCAGTTCATCACCGCGTCCTGGATGCCGAGCATCCGCACGGTGCGGGTGACGCCACCCGCGCCCGGCAGCAGGCCGAGCGTGACCTCGGGGAAGCCGATCTGCACGCCCTTGACGTCGGCAACGATGCGGTGGTGGCAGGCAAGCGCGATCTCAAGCCCGCCGCCGAGCGCCGCGCCGTTGATGGCCGCGACGACCGGCTTGCCGAACGTCTCCAGCCTGCGCAGCTGCGACTTGAGCAGCGCGACGTGCGCCATCAGCTGCGGCGCGTCGTCCTTGCTCGCCTTGACGAGGTCGTTGAGGTCACCGCCGGCGAAGAACGTCTTCTTCGCGGACGTGATCACCACGCCGGTGATGTCGTCGGCCTCGGCCGCCAGCCGGTCCACGATGACGCCCATGGACTCGATGTAGTCGGCGTTCATCGTGTTGGCCGACTGCTTGGGGTCGTCGAGCGTGAGCACGACGATGCCGTCGGAATCCTTCTCCCAACGGATGGTCTTCGCTTCAGTCATTGTCCGTTTCCTCGGTTGGTGTGAAGTCTGATTCGGCTCGTTACACGCGCTCGATGATCGTGGCCAGGCCCATGCCACCGCCGATACACAGCGTGACCAGCGCGTAGCGGGCGTTGCGGCGCTCCAGCTCGTCGACCATGGTTCCCAGGATCATCGCGCCGGTCGCGCCGAGCGGGTGACCCATCGCGATGGCGCCGCCGTTGACGTTGAGCTTCTCGTCCGGGATCTTCAGGTCCTTCTGGAACTTCAGCACGACCGAGGCGAACGCCTCGTTCAGCTCGAACAGGTCGATGTCGTCGACGCTCAGCCCCGCCTTGTCCAGCACCTTCCGGGTGGCCGGAGTCGGGCCGGTGAGCATGATCGTCGGGTCCGAGCCGGTGACGGCCGTGGCGACCACGCGGGCCCTCGGCGTAAGGCCGAAGTCCTTGCCCGCCTGCTCGTTACCGACGAGCACCAGGCCAGCGCCGTCGACGATGCCCGACGAGTTGCCGCCGGTGTGGACGTGGTCGATCTTCTCGACCTGGTGGAACTTCTGCAGCGCGACCGCGTCGAAGCCACCCAACTCGCCGATGCCCTCGAAGGCCGGGTTGAGCTTGCCGAGGCTCTCGACGGTGGTGCCGGGACGGCGGTGCTCGTCGTGGTCGAGGATCGTGACGCCGTTGATGTCGGTCACCGGGACGACGGACTTGGCGAAGTAGCCGCCGGACCACGCGGCCTCGGCCCGCTCCTGTGAACGCGCCGCGTACGCGTCGACGTCGTCGCGGGAGAAGCCCTCGATGGTGGCGATCAGGTCGGCGCCGATGCCCTGCGGCACGAAGTAGGTGTCGTACGCGGTGGCCGGGTCCATGGCCATGGCGCCACCGTCGGAGCCCATCGGCACGCGCGACATCGACTCGACACCGCCGGTGATCAGCAGGTTGTCGAACCCGGCGCGGACCTTCTGCGCACCCTGGTTGACCGCCTCGAGGCCGGAAGCGCAGAACCGGTTGAGCTGCACGCCCGCGACCGTCTCCGGCAGGCCCGCCGCGATCGCGGCGATGCGCGGCAGCACGGCGCCCTGGTCGCCGACCGGGGACACGATGCCGAGGATCACGTCGTCGATGGCGGCCGGGTCGAGATTCGGGTGCCGCCGCTTGATCTCCTCGATCAGGCCAACGACGAGGCCGATGGGCTTGACCGAATGCAAGGAGCCGTTCTTGCCCTTGCCCCGAGGCGTACGGATCGCCTCGTAGATGAACGCCTCTGAACTCACGCCAATCTATCCTTCCTTGCCGCTGGCCGAACCACACTGACTACACAGATTCGGAGCTAATGCTGACTAACATACTGACGGCATTCCCGCAGTTGTCAATGGGTTCGAGTGGCTTGTCATACGCTTATCTCACGCTACAGTAGGTTCACCTATGGAGACCGTGAACACCGCGAAGAGCCGTCGCCCCACTCGCAGGCCCCGTGACCGCAAAGCACAGCTCGCCGCCGTCGCGGCCGAGCTGTTCTGTGCGCGCGGCTACCACGAGGTCGGCATCACCGATATCGCCGCCGCGGCGGGCGTTACCGGCCCCGCGCTCTATCGACACTTCGCCGACAAGCAGGCGATCCTCGCGCACGTCGTGCTCAGCGGGATCGACGAGCTCATCGCCACCACCCAGCGTGCGCTCGACGACGCCGACAAGCCAGCCCCGGAACAGGTGGACGCACTCCTGGCACGCCTCGCCACGATGTCGGTGGATCATCGTGACGTCGCCTCGCTGTGGCGGTGGGAGCGGCGCAACCTCAGTCCCGAGCACCAGCGGGAGGTGCGCAGGCGGTCCAGCGTGCTGATCGGGAGCTGGAGCGCCGCGCTCCGGACATTGCGTCCCGAGCTAGACGAACGCGACGCCGACCTGCTGTGCTGGGCCGCGCTCAGCGTGTTCGGCAGCACCACCGTGCACTCCACCCGGATCGCCAAGCGCCGTTATACGAAGCTGCTCATCGCCTGCGCGCGTGCTGTGTTGCACACCACATTGGCGACGTCACCCGGGTTGACGGCGACCCAGGAGGCCGCGCGGGAGTCCGTGTTCTCGCGCACCACACGCAAGGACGAGCTGATCACCGCCGCGAGCACGCTGTTCCAGGATCGCGGCTTCCACGACGTCAGCATGGAGGACATCGGCTCGGCGGCCGGGATCAGCGGCCCCAGCGTGTACCGGCATTTCCCCAGCAAAGCGGCGCTGTTCATGGCGGCGGCGCAGCGGATCGCGCAGCAGCTGGAGTTCGGCAGGCTCGCCGTGGTGCGCACGGCGGCGAGCGAGCACGAGGCGCTGCGCGGGCTGATCGCCTCCTATATCGAGACCATGGCGGGCTCGGCGGACCTGATGACGGCATCCAGCCAGGTCAGCGCGCTGTCCGAGGCCGATCGGGCCGAGCTGAAACGGGTGCAACGCGACTACGTCGCCGAGTGGACGCACCTGCTGCGCGCGGTGCGGCCTACGCTGGGCGTGGCCGAGGGCAGGATGGTCGTGCACATGACGCTGACCATCGCCAACGACGTCGTCCACACCGGGCGACTCGCTGGGCGTCCGAACCTGCATGCCGAACTGGGCACGATCATGGCGGTCGCGCTCGGTCTGCCGCGCTGACACCTCCGGGAGTCCCAGCTTCCGGCGTCGAAAGAAAACCGGGTCGATTGACGCAGCAAATCGCCGGTGTGACGATACGGTGGCCGCCGAGCCAGCAGCGGTGGGGAGGTCGGGTACCGTGGTCTTCAATTTTCTCCGCCGGAACAACCGCAAAAACAACGAGGTACTCCGGGCGGTTTGCGTACTGCGGAATGCTTTCGCCACGCCCCAACGGGATGCCATCGATCAGTGGTGCGAGAACAACAACGCACGCGCCGTCACGTGGATTGAGGATGATTTCCCATTCGGTGCTCCCTGGAACCGGTCAGAACTGGAAGCGTGGCTGGCCCCCAGGCCACCCACGACATGGGACGTGCTCGTCGTTCACAGCATGGAACAGATGACCGCGGTCGAACTCATCCAACCGTGCCGCGATCACGGCAAGCGACTCGTTCTCACCGAAGGACGTGCCGACTCCAGCACATGGCTACCGCCCTGGCCGACCGAGGCGAAGCCGTAAGGTGACCAGTTCGGACAGCACTCGAACTGTCGCGAATCGCTGCCACGGAAAATCCCACTCGAAACCGTGAGAAAGCAACGACGTTCGATGTTTTTCTGGTCGTTTTTGACCGACGTCGCAACCGGATTGTACGGTGATTCTCATGTGTCGATGACCTAACGCTGAGAGTTTGGTGGGACACCACGTGAGACTTCGACGTATCCTCGTTCTCGCCGCGGCCGGACTGCTGGCCGTCGTGAATGGTTTCGCGGCGCAGGCGGCGGGCGATGATTCCGTGACAGTCGGCACGAAATCCGAGGCATGGTATGTGACACCGGCACACGACGCGTGCGAGGACGGCACCGACTGTTCCGCGGCGCCGACCTCGGAATTTCCACGGAACACCCTCCACGTCGGAATCTCGAATGGCACTCCAACGACCGCGACCTACATAGAGCTCGATCTACTTGGCGCCAACGTGCCGTTCGGCGCCACCTTCACCGAGGGACACGTCGTGTTGCCGGTCGACATGAATCCGGGTGACGGATCAGTCCGGGCGGATCAGGCGAAACTCCGTGTCTGCCAGGCCGACGCCGTATCCGACACCAAGGCATCTCCGGACACACCACCCGACACCCAGTGCGACGCTGCCTCCGCCAACGCCCGCTACTCAGCGAAGCCGTCCCCGGCATTCCGGGTCGACCTCGCGCCCTTCCTGCAAGACTGGTCCGACGGCACACCGGCCGCCATCGCCATCCTGCCCGCGCCCAAGGCCGTCGAGGAGTCCGAGACCTGGCACGTGACCTTCTTCGGCAAGGACTACGACGCGGAGCGGGAACCTCCGGACGAGCCGCCAGCGCCGCCAGCGCCCCCGGCGGGCGCGGGGGACGTGGCGCCGCTGGCCGAGGAAACCAGCACGCCCGCACCGCCTGATGAGGAAACACCCGGGCAGCAGGAACCGAAGCCGATTACCGCGAAACTCAGCTACGAGGAAGAAGACTTCACCGTCCCGCCGCCCGCGCTCGACGCACCGGCCGAGTTCGGCCCGCCGCCGCCTCCGCCCGCCTCGACGCCAGGCCCGATCGACGCGCCGCCGCCCGCAGTAGCGGACGCCCCGGCCGGCGAGACGCCGGATGCCGAGGCAAAGCCACAGGAGCCTCTTGCCCCAGTATCGGCAGCACCGGATTTCATCACGGTCGGCTATAAGTACCCGATCGCCTGGCTCATGCCCCTCTTGCTGCTCATCGGCTTCGCCATGACAGGCCATTCGCTGACCAAGAATCTCGAGTACCCCGCGCGCACCGTGGCGTGACCGACACGGCGCACGGCCGCCGACGGCACGTGACGTCTCCCGCGTAGCGAGGCGCGGGCATCACCCTGATGGGGCGTTACCTGCGCCACCCGAGTAGCGCGAACCTGCCCGCAGGGTTTACTTTACTCACGAGTAGGTACGCGACGGCCGCCTGCGGCCATTGGGAGAGTGACTGTGTCTAACGCTCAGCCCGCGGGAGCGGGAAGCAAACGAGGCGGGCCCCCGCCGAAGCAGCGTGATGCGATGGGCTTCGGCCTCGCTGCCCTGACCAAAATCTCGAGTTCGCAGGTCATCGACAAGATCGGGCTGCGAAAGCCGTTCGAGAAGGCGGTGACGACGTCGGTCAAGCACGGGTTCCGTGCGGCCGGTGCGGCGAGCAGGGGCTTCAAGCCAGCCAAGAAGCTCGACAAGCCCGCTCGCCTTGCGCCCGCGCAGGACACCGGGCTGTTCGACCTCGAGCCGACCGAAGAGCAGCAGATGATCGTGGCGACGGTGCGCGACTTCGCCGCTGAGCAGTTGCGGCCCGCCGCCCACGACGCCGACGCCAAGCTGGCGACTCCCGATGGCCTGCTCAGCCGCGCCGCCGAACTCGGCATCGGCGCGTTCGGCATCCCCGAGGAGCTGGGCGGCTTCGGCACCGAGCGCTCGGTCACCACGAACGTGCTGGTCGCCGAGGCGCTGGCGCATGGCGACATGGGTCTGGCCGTCGCCGTGCTCGCGCCGTCCGCCGTCAGCACCGCGCTCGCCCAGTGGGGTGACGCCGACCAGCAGGCGACCTACCTGCCCGAGTTCGCGGGCGAGCACGTCCCGGCAGCCGCGCTCGCACTGGCCGAGCAGAAGGCGTTGTTCGACCCGTTCAAGCCCGCGACGACGGCCAAACGCACCCCGAAGGGTTACCAACTCGACGGTGTGAAGTCGCTGGTCCCCCGCGCGAGTGCCGCCGAACTGTTCCTGGTCTCGGCCAACCTGGAAGGTCGCGGCCCCGCGCTGTTCATCGTGGAGTCGTCGACGTCCGGCGTGTCGGTGGAGGCCGACCCGGCGATGGGCCTGCGTGGCGCGGCGACCGGCAAGCTGCGCCTCAACAAGGTGAACGTCGGCGCGGGCGCGCTGCTCGGCGGCGGGGCGCCGGGCGGGAGCGCCACGGTGTTCACCGAGGTTGTGCGGCTGTCGCGGCTCGGCTGGTGTGCGCTCGCGGCGGGCACCGGCAAGGCCGTCCTCGACTACGTCATCCCCTACGTCAACGAGCGCGTCGCGTTCGGCGAGCCGATCAGCCACCGGCAGGGCGTCGCGTTCATGGTGTCCGACATCGCGATCGAACTGGAGAGCATCCGGCTGCTGACGCTGAAGGCCGCCGCGCGCGCCGAGCAGAGCAAGCCGTACGCCCGCGAGGTCGCGCTCGCCTGCAAACTGGCCACCGACAAGGGAATGTGGATCGGTAGCGCGGGTGTGCAGTTGCTCGGTGGGCACGGGTTCACCAAGGAGCACCCCGTCGAGCGCTGGTACCGCGACCTCCGCGCGGTCGGCGTCATGGAAGGAGCTGTCCTCGCATGATCAACCTTGAGGTTCCGGCCAAGGCCAAGCCGCTGATCAAC
Source organism: Actinophytocola sp. (assembly GCA_009377475.1). Classification (GTDB taxonomy): domain Bacteria; phylum Actinomycetota; class Actinomycetes; order Mycobacteriales; family Pseudonocardiaceae; genus Haloechinothrix_A. The sequence goes on along the minus strand of WHTY01000083.1, from coordinate 4,614 downwards.
CAGGCGTACCAGGCCGCGTCGCAGGTCTTCCGGCCGATCTCGCGCAAGTACGACCGCGCCGAGCACGCCTACCCGAAGGAGCTGGACACGTTCTCCGCGCTGGTCGACGGGCTCAACGCCTCCGGCGAGGGCGGCGCTGGCGCCGCTGGCGTGCGGCGTGACGAGAACGGCGGCAAGGGCGGCAACGTCAACGGCGCCAACCTGCGCACCGTGCTCGGCACCATCGAGATGTGCTGGGGCGACGTCGCGCTGCTGCTGTCGATGCCGCGTCAAGGCCTCGGCAACGCCGCGATCGCGTCGGTCGCCAACGACGAGCAGATCGCACGGTTCAAGGGCACGTGGTCGGCCATGGCCATCACCGAGCCGGAGTTCGGTTCCGACTCGGCGGCCGTGTCAACGACGGCGGAACTCGACGGCGACGAGTACGTGCTCAACGGCGAGAAGATCTTCGTGACCTCCGGTGACCGGGCCGACTCGGTCGTCGTGTGGGCGACGCTGGACAAGTCCGTCGGGCGGGCGGCGATCAAGTCGTTCGTGGTGGAGAAGTCCCGGCCGGGCATCACGGTGGAACGCCTCGAGCACAAGCTCGGCATCAAGGCGTCCGACACCGCGGTGATCCGACTGGACAACTGCCGCGTGCCGAAGGAGAACCTGCTCGGCAGCCCGGAGATCGACACCAAGAAGGGGTTCGCGGGGGTCATGGAGACCTTCGACAACACCCGGCCGCTGGTGGCGGCGATGGCGGTCGGTCTCGCGCGGGCGGCGTTGGAGGAGACCGCGCGGATCCTGTCGGAAGCAGGCATCGACGTCGACTACGACAAGCCCGCCAACTCACAGCACGCCGCCGCGGCGACGTACTTGGAGCTTGAGGCGGACTACGAGGCCGCGCACATGCTGACGCTCGCGGCGGCGTGGATGGCCGACAACCGCAAGCCGAACTCGGTCGAGGCGTCGATGTCCAAGGCCAAGGCCGGTCGGTCGGTCGTGGACATCACGCTGAAGTGCGTCGAGCTGTGCGGCACGCTGGGCTACAGCGAGGACTCGCTGCTGGAGAAGTGGAGCCGTGACTCGAAGATCTTGGACATCTTCGAGGGGACGCAGCAGATCCAGCAGCTGATCATCGCCCGGCGGTTGCTTGGCAAGAGCAGCAGTGAGCTGAAGTAAAAGAACAGCGACGCGTGGGACAGTCGCTAACACGAGCGGCTGTCCCACGCGTGTGCGGGCACGTCGTCATCGCCCAGCGAGTCACGCGGTCGATGTGCCTTCCGGGGGTGGATCGCTGGCCCATCACCTGCTTCTCGATGGCGTCCGTCCTCCGCGTTTCGGTCGGATATAGTGGCCGTTCTTGTCGACAGACACGAGGGGGACTCGATGACTTTCGTACTGATCCCGGGCGCGGGTGGCCAGGCGTGGTACTTCCATCGCCTCGTTCCCGAACTCCAAGCACGCGGCCACGAGGCGATCGCCGTCGACCTGCCCGCTGGGGACAACTCCGCCGGGCTGGTGGAGTACGCCGACGCCGTGGTCGACGCGATCGGTAAGCGCAAGGACATCACGCTGGTGGCGCAGTCGCTGGGCGGGTTCACCGCGCCGCTCGTGTGCGAGCGCGCCGACGTCAGCCTGCTCGTGATGCTCAACGCCATGGTGCCGCTGCCGGGTGAGCCGCCGGGCGCGTGGTGGGAGGGGACCGGCCACGCCGAAGCCAAGGCAGCGCACGCCGCCCGCGAGGGGCGCGACCCGGGTTTCGACCTGATGGCGGACTTCTTCCACGACGTGCCGCAGGACGTCATCGACGCGGCCATGGCCCAGGGCGAACCCGACCAGTCGATGACGCCGATGCACGCGCCCTGGCCCCTGGACCACTGGCCCGACGTGCCGACTCGGTGCCTGCAAGGCCGCGACGACCGGTTCTTCCCGCTGGAGTTCCAGCGCCGCGTCGTCAAGGAACGACTCGCAGTCGACGTCGACGAGATGCCCGGCGGACATCTCGTCGCGCTCAGCAGGCCCGCCGAACTCGCCGCCCGCCTGGTCGCATACCGAGCAGCCCGTTAGCTGCCGAACATGTCGCTCACCCGCTTGGCCATCTCCTCGTCGGAGACGTCCTCGACATGGCTGGCGATGTGCCACACGTGGCCGAACGGATCGGTGACGTTTCCGACCCGGTCGCCATAGAACTCGTCGCTCACCGGCCGCGCCAGCGTGGCGCCCTTGCTGACCGCCTTCTCCACAGTCGCGTCGACGTCCTCGACGTAGGCCATCAACGTCACGGCGGTCCCGCCGAGCGACTTCGGGCTGATGTTGCCGAACTCCTTGTTCTCGTCGGCGAGCATGATCACCGAGTCACCGAGCTGGAGTTCCGCGTGCGCGATGGAACCGTCCGGCATCGTGAAGCGGTCACCGCGCTGCGTGGCGCCGAAGACGTCCATGTAGAAATCCATCGCGTCGGCGGCGCCCTGCACGGTGAGGTGCGGCATCATCCGGGGGTAGTTGTCAGGGATGGGATTCGGCATGACACTCGACCTTTCTGCGCCGTGAGTAGATCCCGAGAGTCGGATGGCTCTCGTGTGGCGAAGCGTAATCCGGGGCACCGACAAAACTGTCCGTTCGCGCTGTTGCCTCGGGCGTTCACGGACCGCAAGACTGGATCCGGTGAACGAAGGAGGGCACATGACCTCGGTTTCCTCGCGGCCCGGCGAACTCGCCCGCGTCGCGGCGCCCGGCGAAGGCATCTCGATCGACGAGCTCAAGCTCGCGGCGCGCAACCACGGCATGCCGCTGGAGGCGCTGCGCTACGACGTCACGCCACCCGGTCTGCATTACCTCCTCGTGCACTACGACATCCCGTACCTGGATCCGACGTCGTGGCGGCTGCCGATCACCGGTGCGGTGGGGCGACCCGTCGAGCTGGACCTCGACGCGCTGCGGGCTCGTCCGCGCGTCACCCACACGGTGACGTTGGAGTGCGCGGGCAACGGCCGCGCACGGTTCCTGCCACGGCCGGTCAGCCAGCCGTGGCTGGACGAGGCCGTCGGAACCGCGGAGTGGACCGGCACTCCTCTCGCGCCAATTCTCGCCGAGGCAGGCATCGCGCCGGACGCCGTCGACGTCGTCTTCACCGGCCACGACCACGGCACCGAACGCGGCGTCGAGCAGGACTACGCGCGTGCGCTGTCGGTCGCGGACGCCAGGCACGACGACGTCCTGCTGGTGTACGAGATGAACGGCGCGCCGTTGCCGCCGCAGCACGGCGCGCCGGTGCGGCTGATCGCGCCGGGCTGGTACGGGATGGCGCAGGTCAAGTGGCTCCGCGACATCGAGGTGCTGCGCGAGCCCTTCGCCGGATTCCAGAACGCGACCGCGTACCGGCTCAAGCAGGACGCCGACGATCCCGGCGAACCGGTCACTCGCATCCGCCCGAAGGCGCTCATGGTGCCGCCCGGATTCCCGGATTTCCAGACCCGCAGGCGCATCGTGGACGCTGGCGAGGTGCCGCTGTTTGGGCGCGCGTGGTCCGGCACCGGCACGGTGGCGCGGGTCGAGGTCAGCACGGACGGCGGGGCGAGCTGGCGCGACACCGAACTCGGGTCGCAGCCCGGCCCGTACGCCTGGCGGTCGTGGCGGTTGACATGGCTGGCCGACGCGCCGGGCGACTACGAGCTGTGCGTGCGCGCCACCGACGACCGTGGCGAGGCGCAGCCCGTCGACCAGCCGTGGAACCGCCAGGGCATGGCCAACAACATGGCGCAGCGGGTCGACGTCACCGTGCGGTGATCAGCCCCGGCGGGGTTCCACGCCCTCGTAGCGGCCCGCCATGAGGTCCAACGTCCGGGCCATCGCGCTGCGCAGGACGTCTTTCCGCGCCTCGACGCTGGTTTCGTCATACTCCGCGACCAGGAAGACGTGCAGGTCGACTTCGAGCGCGTTCCAGCCGCGCGCGGTTAGGCGCGCGTTCGCGCCCCTCGTGTCGGGGTGCACGAACGTCATGATGAGCACCAACGCGGCGGCGACGAGGATCGCGGCGAGTGCGTACCCGTCGTCGATCCTGGCGCTCACGACGACGCCTGCCGCGGCCAGCGCGAGCACGGCGGCCACGATGCCCAGCAGCATGTGCGTCGTCGCCCAGAACCGTGACGCTCGTTGCGAGCGCTTCGCCCGTCGCGACGCCTGGTCGCGCAGGTCGTCCAGCTCGGCCTTGATGGAGTCGGCGGGTTCGCGGGACTCTGCTTGGCGCTCGTCGGGTTTGGCGGGCGCGCTGTCCTTGGCCGACGTCGTCCGCTCGGCTTCGTGCTGATCCGCCGACGTCTCGTCCGGCGTGGTGTCGTCGTTCGTCATCGTTGCCTCCGGGTTCGGGAATGCGAGGCACGGTAACGGAAAACTCGCATTCCCGGAACACGGAACTCACCGCGCTGGAAGTCGGGACTCGCGACCCCGTGACGCGGGACTCGCTCGCCAGGCGGTGCAACTCGCCGCGAATAAGAGGTCGCGCAGATTGGGTTTGAGTTCTGACCCCGTCGTGAAGGCAGGCACAGGCGCTGTTGATCATGAAGTTGTCTACGCTTCGTGATCATCGGGAGTGCCTGTGCCTGCGTTGCCATCATGGCTGACCACCCCATT
>WHTY01000132.1 GCA_009377475.1 Actinophytocola sp. | reverse complement strand
ACCGGCGACCAGCGTCTGGCGTTCGACCTCATCGGCGCGCCCATCCCGCCCACCTGCACGTAGCCAGAACAACACAACAGAAAACCAGCGAATCCCCAGCCCAGCCGGGGATTCGCCTGTCACAGCCGACGCAACTTCGGGTTAGGGACGGAGGCGAACGTGGTCACGGTCACAGGATATCGAATGTACGTTCGATACGTCAAGTAGGAGCGCAACGCATCGAGGGGCGGTGCGTCGCTGAGGGGCGGGGGACACAACGCTCGTAGTGACGAACATGGCGTCCGCAGTGTCGGACACGACGTCGGGAACGGGGAACACGACGTCGGGAACGGGGGACACGGCGCAGGTCGGGGGCTACATGAACGAACTCACACTTGCGCTCCTATACCTACTCGCCAGTAAGGTGGCGCTTCATGGAGACGTCAGAGCGAGAAGTGGCGCGCAGGGTCCGGTTCACCGACGTCATGCGGGCGTTGCCGAAGCTTGCGCCGGACATGCCCAAGATGGCCCGGGGCGCGCTGGGTCTCGCGACGATGCGGTCGGGCAGCAAGGCGTCGCTCGGTCGCGTGTTCCAGGACGCCGCCGCCAAGCACCCGGAGCGGCCGTTCCTGCGGTTCGGCGACACCGAGATCACCTACGGCGATGCGAACGCGCGGGTGAACCGGTACGCGGCCGTCTTCGCGGAGCACGGCGTCGGCGAGGGCTCCGTCGTCGGCGTGCTGGCGTCGAACCGGCCGGAGACGATGCTGGTCGCGCTGGCCGCCGTCAAGCTGGGCGCGGTCGCGGGGATGTTCAACTACAACCAGCGCGGCGACGTCCTCAACCACAGCCAGAAACTGCTGGACAGCACGGTCTTCGTGGTCGGAGCGGAGTGCCGCGAAGGGCTGGACTCGCTCCCAACGAGCGAGCTCAAAGGCAAGGTCATCGGGTTAGCCAACCAGGCCGACCGGCTGTCCGGACACCAGGACCTCGACGAGCTCGCCACCGACGCGAGCGAGTCGAACCCGCCGCAGTGCGCGGATATCACCGCGAACCAGACGGCGTTCTACATCTTCACCTCTGGCACAACCGGGATGCCGAAGGCCAGCGCCATGTCGCACCTGCGCTGGCTGAAGAGCATGACCGGTCTCGGCGGCCTCGGCGTGCGACTCAAGCCAGACGACACGCTGTACTGCTGCCTGCCGCTGTACCACAACAACGCGCTCACGGTGTCGCTCTCCTCGGTGCTCGCGGCGGGCGCGACGCTGGCGCTTGGGAAGTCGTTCTCGGCGACACGGTTCTGGGACGACGTCGTGCGCACCCGTTCCACCGCCTTCGTCTACATCGGTGAGCTGTGCGCTTACCTGCTCAACCAGCCGGTGCGCGACGCCGAGAAGCAGCACAAGGTGCGCGTCGTCGTCGGCAACGGGCTGCGGCCGGAGCTGTGGGGCGAGTTCACCGCGCGGTTCGGCATCGAGCGGATCGCGGAGTTCTACGGCGCGAGCGAGTGCAACGTCGCGTTCGTCAACGCGCTCAACATCGACCGCACGGCCGGCGTGTGCCCGTTGCCGTTCGCGATCGTGGCGTACGACCCCGCCACGGAGCAGCCGGTGCGCGACGTCAAGGGCAAACTGCGCAAGGTCAAGACCGGTGAGGTCGGTCTGCTGATCACGAAGGTGACGAACCGGGCGCCGTTCGACGGCTACACCGACCCGGACGCCACCGAGCGCAAGCTCTTGCGGCGCGCCTTCAGGTCCGGCGACTGCTGGTTCAACACCGGTGACCTGGTCCGCAAGCAGGGCTTCAACCACGTCGCGTTCGCCGACCGGCTCGGCGACACGTTCCGCTGGAAGGGTGAGAACGTCGCGACCACCGAGGTCGAGGCCGCCGTCGCGGAATACCCGGACGTCGAGCAGGCCGTCGTCTACGGCGTCGCGGTGCCCGGCACCGACGGCAAGGCGGGCATGGCCGCGATCAAGCTCGCCGACGGCGCGACGTTCGACGGCGTCTCGCTGGCAAAGCACATCCGCGACCACCTGCCCGGCTACGCGGTGCCGCTGTTCGTGCGGCTCATCGACGAGGTGGAGCAGACGTCGACGTTCAAGAGCCGCAAGGTCGACCTGCGCGACCAGGGCTACGACACGTCGCAGGTGAGCGATCCGCTTTACGTGCTGGCAGGGCCGGGCGAGGGCTACGTGCCGTTCTACGACGAGTACCCCGCCCAGGTCGCTGGCGGCGAGGTGCGGGTCTGAACCCAGCGCCCTGCCTAGCGCCACGCCACGACCAACCGGCCGTCGTGCCAGGTCACGGGCGTGCCGAGGTCGCGGCACGCCGACGTGAACCGGCTCCGCAGCCACCGGACGTCGAGGCCACGCGCGAGCCGAGTGTAGGCGGGTTCCAGCGTGAGCGGACATGCCTCAAGGCGCACCGGGCCGTCGGCGTCGACGTCGACCAGGAACAGCAGGCCAAGGTCGTTGCGCAGCACCGGGTCGACCACGTAGTCGTCGATGAAGTCGCCGAGGTCGTAGAGCACGCGGCCGGCGACGCCGTGCACGACGTGGGCGGAGTGCCCCGCGATCAACGTCGCGCCCGCGTCCACGAGCGCGCGTGCCGCGCGGCGCACGTGGCGGATCGGGGACGACGTCATGTTCGGGCCCCAGTGCGGCGTGACCAGCACGATGTCGTTCGCGGCTGCGAGCGAGCGGACGCGGGCGGTGAGCCAGTCGGTGACGCCAGCCCACAGGTCGGCGTAGGCGATGCCGGGTCGGTCCACCGACGCAGCGAAGTCGGCGGGATGGTCGGCCACGCCCAGCACGGCGACCCGCTGGTCGCGGGCGGGTAGCACCGCCCCGGCGCGCGCCGCCGAGGCGTCAGGACCAGCGCCGACCGACTGGATGCCCGCCATCTCCAGGTGCGTGATGGTGTCGGTCAGCGCGTTCACGCCGTAGTCGAGAGCGTGGTTGTTGGCCAGCGTCACGCAGTCGACGCCGAGCGAGGTCAGCGTCTCGACGGCGCGAGGTGGCGCGCGGAAATGGAACGGCTTGCGCCCGGCGTCCCATCGTGAGCCGCGCTCGGAGATGCAGCACTCCAGGTTGAGCACGACGAGGTCCGCCTCGGCCATGGCCGCCCTGACCTCGGGCGCGAACAGCCCGCGCGGCCCGACTTCGTGCAGCCGTTCGGCCACCCCTCTGCCGAGCATTGTGTCGCCCGCGAGCGCGAGCCGAACCGGCCGCACGGTTTCTCCTTCCGCCGAGCAGCCCCGACTCCAGTGTCACGAACGATCACAACTCGCGCACGCCAGGTGATACCCGCAGGTTGCGAAGGTCATCACGAGATAACGAGAATGCTCCATTTGAGTGAGATGCGTGACACAGGACCCACGATCAACGACTGTTCGGTGGGGAGTCGACGTCGACGGCGGGAGCGTGACCCTCCCGCCGCGGGAGGAGATAGCAGATGAAGCGCAGGACTATCGTCGCGATAGCCGCTGCGGCACTGGTCGTCAGTTCCACCAGTGCCGTGAGCTACGCGTCGGACGACCATCCAGATCTGGGGCTCGGTGGCACCGTCGACGACGGCCACGAGGGCCACACCCACTACGAGGACGGGGCGCGCGACCCGAGCGCGCCGCTCACGGAGCACAGCAGCGACGGCGTCGTCAGCGAAGGACCGTCCGGCAAGAAGGTCAAGAACCTCGCGTTGCGCGGCAGGGGCGAACGGCTCGACGCGAACGCGACGACCGACGTCTGGACCCACGGCGACTACTCCTACACCGGCACGTTCAACAGCCCGTGCGGCGGCGAGGACGGCGCAGGGGTCTGGATCTGGAACGTCGAGAACCCGAACGACCCGGCGTTCGTCGACGTCATCGACTCCCCGGTCGGCAGCCGCTCCAACGACGTCAAGGTGGACACCCTCAACTCGGGCACGATCCTGGCGCACTCCAACGAGTCCTGCGGCGGCGGCCCGGGCGGTATCGAGCTGTACGAGGTCAGCGACCCGGCCAACCCGGTGCACCTGTCGTCGATCAGGGCCGACGAGCTGAACCCGATCTCGAACGACCTCTTCGGCGGCATCAGCGACGTCGGCGTGCACAACATCTGGCTGTTCAGCCGTGGCGGCACGGACTACGTGTCCATCAATGCCGGGTCGGCGTTCGACAACTTCCGTACGTACGACATCACCGACCCCACCGACCCGCAGCTGGTCAGCGCGTGGGGCGCGGAGGAGGTCTTCGACCCCGGCGTCGGCGACGAGACCGAGGACGTCAACCGCGTGCTCGACGCGGCACTGTGGCTGCTGGAAGGCTTCGGTGACTCGCAGAACCGCTTCCTGCACGACATGACGTTCAACGAAGCTGGCACCGTCGCGTATCTGTCCAACTGGGACGCTGGCCTGGTCCGGCTCGACATGACCGACCCAGCGAACCCGCAGCTCGTCTCGGTCGCGCTCGATGTGGAGAACGGCTCGCTCGACGGCGAGGTCAACAGCCACGCGGCATGGCCGAGCGACGACGGTTCGATCATCGTCGAGACCGAAGAGGACTTCGACGCGTGGGGCGTGCGCCCGCCGACGAACCTCACCTTCGGCGAGGACGACCCGGCGGCGCCGTTGCCTGGCACCGCGGCGTCCACCGACACCGGTGACGAGCTCGAGGGCAGCCAGACCGGCAACAACGTCACCGTCGACGCGGACAGCATCACGGTGAACGCCGGTCCGCTGGCTGGCACCACGTACCCGGCGTCGGAGCTGGCCGGTGACCAGCCGAAGTTCGCCGACGTCGGCCCGGTGACCGGCGAGGCGGTGTGGATCGGCAGGGCCTGCGACGGCGACGCCATCCTCAACGCCGACGCCATCGACCCTGGCGACATCGCGATCACCCGGCGTGGCGAGTGCACGTTCCGCGAGAAGAACTTCAACGCGGCCGACGCGGACGCGGCAGCCGTCGTGATCACGAACAACGTGCCCGGCTCGCCGTGGGGCGGCGTGCGGATCTGGGACTACTCGGATCCGGCCAACCCCGAGCTCGCGTCGACGTTCGACACCGCGTGCAGCGCGGCGGCCGAGCCGATCCACGGCTGCGACAAGTTCGGCACGTACTCGGTGCACAACGTCGTCGTCGAGGACACCGACGACGGCCGCGTGAAGGCGTACATCTCGTGGTACTGGGACGGCATGCTGGTGCTCGACGTGACCAACCCAGCCAACCCGGTCGAGGTGGCGCGCTACTTCGACAACTCGGCGGAGTTCCTGGCGAGCAACGGCGGTCAGCCCCACGACTTCTGGGGCGTGCACAAGGTCGACGGCGAGCCGTGGATCTACGGCTCCGACCGTAACGGCGGCCTGTACGTCTTCAAGGAGCAGGGCAAGGGAAGTGGTAAGTGACCTGCTGAGATAGGTCACGGCGAACGGCGGCGGGTGAGTGGAAGGGGGAAACTCACCCGCCGCCGTCGTGTGCCGCGGAGGCACGGCTCAGCCGGTCACGGTGACCGTCCCGGTCATCCTCGGGTGGTAGAAGCAGAGGTATGGGTACTTGCCCGGCGTGTCGAAGGTGTGCCGGTAGGTGTCGCCCTTGGCCATGTCGCCGGACTTCTCGCCGTCGTCGAAGTCGACCGTGTGGGTGGAGTCGTCCAGCTGCTGCCAGACCACGGTCGTGCCGACCGGCACGGTGATGTCGCCCGGCTCGAAGACGAAGTCGACGATCCGCACCTGCTTGGTGCCAGCCGACGGCGTCGACCGCGGTTTCTCGGTGGTCTGTGCTGTCGCGGGGGCTGACGTGGTCGTTTCCGTAGTGGGCGCCGCCTGCGGCGACCCATCGGCGCCTTGGTCCGAGTCCTGGTCCGGCATACCGCAGGCCGACAGGGCGATGGCTGCTGCGGCCAGGGTGATCGCGATGCGCATGACTGGGCTCCTCGTGCGTGGCGGCGTCACCGCTTGCGCAGTGACGCGAAGACGATGATGTTGTCGCGGTAGCTGTCGCGGTTCCGGTTGAACTCGCCGCCGCAGGTGATGAGCCGCAGCTCCGGTTTCGCCGTCGGCAGCCACACCTTCTCGGTGGGGAACTTCTTCTTGGCGTGCTGCTCGACGCGGTCGACGACGAAGACCAGCTTCTTGCCACCCTTGGCGGTCACGGTGATCTTGTCGCCCTGTGACATGTCTTTGAGCCGATAGAAGACGTCGGGACCCTGCTTGTTGTCGACGTGGCCGAGGATCGCCGCCGGTCCCGGCTCGCCGGGCGCCGAGCCCTTGGCGAACCAGCTCATGTCGCCGAACTCCGGCACTTCGAGCGTGCGGTCGGAGTTGAGGGCGGTCTTGGTGAGCTTCCCATTGACGTCGATGGCGGGGATGTCGATGGCGACCGGATCCGGGACGGATTCCGGCGTCCGGACGGCGCGGTACGACTTCAGCGCGTCGAGGTCGGGGGGCGCCGCGGCTGCGGTGCCTGCTGGGCTGTCGCCGCCCGCTTGCTGGTCGGTGGCAGCGTCGTCGCAGCAGCCCGCGAGCAGCAACAAGAGACCGATGATCGGGGCGATGATGCGGTGCCTGCGCGCCATTGTGTCGCTCCTTGGGTGGCAGGGTGGGGTCCAGCCGGTCGGCAGCCGGACCCCACCCGGTCGGGTCACACCGCGCGGTGCGCGGCAGTGAGTCTCACGGGGAGGCTCACTTGGCGGTGCCGCCGGCGCCGGTCTCGACGCCACCGGACGGCATCTCGCCACCCATGAACGCCACGATGCCGCCGGAGAGCGCCTTCGCGGTGTCGTACATGTGGTTGTACGCCTCGTCGGCGCTGCTGAACGCACCATCGAAGTCATCGTCGTTGAACTGCTTGACCTGCGAGGTCAGCTGGTTGACGTGCATCTGCAGGCCGTCGGCGACGACGTTGGCAGGGATGTTGCCCTCGGACGCCGTGTCGAGGAAGTTCGAGAAGTCCTGCCGGTACTGCTCGAGCCGCTTCAGGGCGTCGTCCTGCTTCTGCTTGTCGTCCTCGGCGAGCGCGACGGTGTACTGCACGAAGAAGTCGATGTGGTCGGCCCACATCTTCATGAACGCCTTGCCGCCTTCCTCGCCGAACACGCTGGAGATCGCGGCGGTCAGGTCCTTGGTGTTCTCGTTCAGCGCGCCCGCGAGCGCCTCGAAGTCCTTCTCACCCGAGACGCCGGAACGCATCGCCTGCATGGCGAGCTGCGCGTGCTCGCCGAGCAACTGGCCAAGGCTGGAGCGCAGGTCAACGGCCTGGCCCTCGACCGAGCCCTTGAAACCGTCCTGAGTGGACACGATCGCGCCCGCGAGGCCCTTGGCAGTGGCGAACATGTGGGCGTACGCCTCTCGGGACTTGCTCGCTGCCTCCTCGTAGCTCTCGTCGTGGTACGCCTCCATCTGGCTGATCAGCTGGTTGACGTGCTGCTGCAGCAGGTCGGCGACGGCGTTCTGCGGCAGCTCACCGTCGGTTGCGCCTTCGAGGAACGCGCCGAAGTCCTGCCGGTACTGGTCCAGGCGCTTCTTGGCCTTGTTCTGCTTCTGCTTGTCGTCCTCGGCGAGGCCGGTGGTGTAGTCGACGAAGAAGCCGATGTGGTCGCTCCACAGCTCGTTGAACTTCGAGGCGCCCTCGTCGCCGTAGACCAGGCGGATCGACTCGGTCAGGTCCTCGGTGTTCTTGGTGAGCGCGCCAGCGGCGGCGTCGAAGTGCTCCTGGCCGGCGACACCGGCACGCATCGCTTCGATCGCGAGCAGCGCGTGCTGTCCGAGTTGGCGTTCCAGCGTGATGCGCAGCTCTTCGGCGGTCACTTCCGCCTGCTTGGCGCTCGCGACGGTGGTCACGCCACCGCTTTCGGTCGTGTTGTGGGTCGCCGCCGCGCCCCCGCACGCGGAGACGAGCAGGCCCGCCGCGACGGACACCGCGGCAATCCTGGTTCGAGATAGCAGAGACATGGCTAACCCTTCGTGGTCGGTTGTGTAGCCAGCACGAGTGATTCGGACCACGTGAGGTGCCGGATTGGGCGGAAAGGCGCGATCTTTTTGTTGATCACGATCACGATCACGCGGACGCGCGATGCGCGATGCGGTAGCGCCAGGTCAGTCGGGATAATCCGATGCGGTGATGGAGAGGGGTCGGTTGATGACCAACGCGGGTTCCGGCGACGTGGGCGTCGCGTTCGTGCTGTCCGGTGGCGGCAGCCTCGGCGCGATCCAGGTGGGCATGGTGCAGGCGCTGTACGAGCGCGCGATCGCGCCGGACACGATCGCGGCGGCGTCCGCTGGCGCGCTCAACGGCGCGTTCCTCGCGTCCCGTCCGGCGACGTCGGCCACCGCCGACCGGCTCGCCGAGGTGTGGTCCGATCTGGACACTGGCGACGTCTTCCCGTTCAACCCGCTGACGGCGTTCCTTGGCGCGGTCGGTTGTCGGGACCACCTGGTGTCGTCGCGCAAGCTCCGCTCGCTGATCGAGGAATGGATCGAGCTGGACGACTTCGGCGACGCGCGGATTCCGTTGCACGTCATCGCGACCGACCTGCTCAACGGCGACGAGCTGCGGCTGTCGTCAGGCCCGGTGACCAGCGCGGTGCTCGCCAGCGCCGCGCTGCCCGGCGTGTTCCCGCTGGTGCGCAGGGACGGCCGCGTGCTCGTCGACGGCGGCGTCACCAACAACACGCCGCTCTCGCACGCCATCGCGCTCGGCGCGCGGAAGATCTATGTGCTGCCCACCGGCTACACCTGCGCGCTGGACAAGCCGCCGCGTGGCGCGCTTGGCGTCGCGCTCCAGTCGTTGAACGTGCTGATCCAGCAGCGGCTCGTGGTCGACATCGAGCGCGTGCCGACGTCGATCGAGTTGGTGGTGCTGCCGCCGCTGTGTCCGCTTGACGTCGTGCCGGTGGACCTTTCGCGCAGCGAGGAGCTGATCCGACGCAGTCGGGAGCAGTCGCGGCAGTTCCTGGACAACCTGCCTGACGAGCGGCACGTGGTGCCCGAGCTCATGCGTCGAGCGGTCCATCCGCACGCCGACGCACGTCGAGGGTGAAGATGTCCGGGAGTTGATCAGCGTTGCTCCCTTGTGGCGAAATTTTGTCCGCTTTGCCGGGTAATTTTCGTCACTCACGGAGCAACGCTGATCAACTACTCGCGATGGACAGCACGGCGGGCATGATCAGGCCGCGTGCGCGCTGCGGCGCACCAGGTCGGCCCTGTCCTGTTCGGTCATGCCGCCGAAGACGCCGTAGGTCAGCCCGTTGTCCAGGGCGAACCGCAGGCACCGTTCGCGTACCGGGCAGGTCGCGCAGATGCTCTTGGCCTCGTCGACCTGCTTCGCGCCCGGCCCGATGTCGGTGACCGGGAAGAACAGTTCCGGGTCTTCGTCGCGACAGGCGGCGCGATGCCGCCAGTCCATTCCGTCTCGCCTCACCTCGCGCCACCTCCTTTTGTGTCGACGTCTGGCTTGAAGGGCATGCGGGATCACGAGATCCTCGCGCCTGGTGAGAGTTGGGTTAGCCAGTCATGCGGGCACCCGAGAGGGCCCCGTCTTATGACCGCCAGCCGCGCGTCATCGCGGCCCGCGGTCCTTCCGCAGCTTCGATGTCAACGTGGGGCGGCGGGGGTTTGTTCCCGCCGCGTGTCAGGCCGTGCTTGTCATGCTGCGTAGGTCACGCGACGAGCCGGTACCGCAGGCGCTCGACGTCGGTTCCGCCGAACCCGTGTTCGGCAAGCCACGCCGTGACACCGCCGTGCTCGGTGTCGAGGTGCCGCAGGAACGCCGTCATCGTCTCTGGACGCGGCCGGTGCTCGTCCACGTGCAGCCGGTCGATGTCGCCCGCGTAGGTCGGCGTCGAGCGGAGCCGGTCCAGGATCGCCTCGATGCGCTGGCCGGTCGCCGCGTAGTCCGCCACGACGGCGTCCGGTTGGACGCCGACCGCCGAGAGCGCCATCGCCACGACGACGCCGGTGCGGTCCTTGCCCGCCGCGCAGTGCACCACGGCGGCGCCGTCGGACTCGGTGATGGTGCGCAGCGCGGAGACGACGCTGTCCGGCCGGTCGGCCAGATAGCTGAGATAGATGCCACACACGATGTCGTCCGGCGCCATCGCGAGGATGCGCTCCCGGCGCGACGCGAACGTATCGGCGGCGGCGTCGGTCGCGTTGCCTCGTTCGGGCAACATCGAGTGGTGGGTGTGCCGGACCGTGCCGACCTCGGTGAGCGGGCTGGGCCCCTCCAGGGTCAGCTCGTTGGTCGTCCGCAGGTCGATGACGGTGCGCAGGCTGTGCTCGTCGACCAGCTTGGCGACGTCGTTCGGCGTCAGGCCCTGCAGGTTGTCCGAACGCAGCAGCCTGCCAGGGGCGGTCTTGCCGCCATCAGCTGTGGGCATGCCGCCGACGTCACGGACGTTGACGGCACCCTCGAAGTCGATCCAGCGCACGTCTCCATTCATACCGTCGAGTGGTGGCGCGATGCCATCGATTTCTCAGTGCCGATCGTCTCGTTCTCGGCGTAGGCGTTCCGGCAGCCGGTGGCGCACCGGCGATGGCGTCGGGGCCGAGGTAGACCCGCTGATGGCGGCTAGCCGCCCGTTGACGCCGCGATGATGTGGTTGGCCCGCGCGCTGCGGCCGGTGCAGTGCGGCAGCGTCCCGGCGAAGTCGTCCGGGCGGCGTAACGTCGCGTCGGCGAACCCGGCTTTGCGCAGCGCGGCTTCGGCGTCCTGCGGGCCGGTGAAGTGCAGGTGCACCTGGCCGCGCACGAACGCGGACAGTAGCGTGACGGCGGTCTGGTTGAGGCGGCTCCGCGTGCCGCCGAGGTGGATGTCGGAGAGGTAGAGCCCGGCGGGGAAGCCGCTGAGGACGTCGGTGAACCGGGACCACATGGTCTGCACGCTGGCGATGTCGAAGTAGTTCACCAGGCCCTCGGTGATGATTGCGAGGCCCTTGCTCGGGTCGAGGCTGGTGGCGAGGTCGGCGAGGCTGCCTGGTCCGCTGTCGCGCATAGCGTCGACGTCCTCGACGCGGTGGTTCGCGCCGCGCTCGCCAGTGGCGCGGAGCATCCGGCGTTTGCGGTCGGCCATGCCGGGCAGGTCCGCCTCGACGTAGGTGAGCGCGTCGCCGTAGCGGCGGGTGAAGCGCCAGCCACGGCCGGACAGGCCCGCCGCGACCTCGACGACCTGCGCGACACGGCCCTGGTCGATGGCCTCGGTGAGCAGGTGGTCGATCACCTCGTGCCGGGCGAGCAGGTAATGCTCCAGGTGCGGCTGGCCGAGCCGGGCGGACGTCGCGTTGGCCGGGGCGAGGGCGGTGTAGAACAGCCTGCCCGCATTGGTGGCCAGTGCGGGATGGGAGAGCCCGTTGCGGACCCAGACGTAGCCGGTGTAGTGCGCCGTCGGACTGATCCGGTCGGAGCCGCCAGGAAGGAGTTCGCGGATCATCCGGTGAGACTACGTCAGTCGTCGTCCGTGTTGCCTTTAGCTGGTAACGCGGGACCGCAGTGCGCGCAGTGGTCACGATCGCGAGTTTTTGATCAGCGTTGCTCCCTCTGTGACGAAGAATAGCCGACAAAACTGACAAAATTTGGTCACAGAGGGAGCAACGCTGATCAACTCACGGCAGGTTCGACGTTCGGCCTGAAGTGGCGGTTTCGCACGCGGTCGCGAATGCTGCCTTAGCAGGGATCGATGATTCGTGGCGGCAGGTGCTCCGGGAGGTCGCGGTAGGAGTATTCGCCGGGTGGCTCGGGCTCGTGCCCTCGGCCGGGTGGTGTCGGAGTTTCGCGCCGGTCTGGTTGGGCGGGAGCGCTATGGTGTTGGTGTGACAGCTGCCAGCAACCCGTTCGGCGACTCGCCGGTGCCGACGTTGCCGCCGGACACGTCACCGGCGGCTATTCGGGATGCGCTGATCGACGAGGAGCGCGCCGAGTTCGAGCAGGCCTACCAGGAGGCCATGGCCGAGGCCGCCGAGACGCTTGACCTCACCAGGGTGCTCAACGTGCTGCGTAGCTACCACCGCATCGCGACGCTGACGCAGCGGCAAGGCCCCAGGGCGCATCGGCGGATGCTGGACAAGGTGGCCGAGATTCAACGGACTGGGCAGAACCCGGACGGGGTGTCGATCGAAGAGGTTCGAGCGCTGATCGATCAGCGGCTTCGTTGAAGCGTGTACTCCGTCGTCACCGACAGCGAGGTCGTCTCGCAACTTAAGGCGTTGCCTGCTGATGCGCTGCGTTCCTATGACGATGCGGTGCTTGTGCTGGAATTGGCGCCATGGAATGGCCGTTCATATAACGACGAGAAACCCGACTGCTCGATGCGTGAGCTGGTCTTCGACAACGGGTTCGGCACCATCACGTATCTGATCCTCGAGGACCAGCGAGAGGTTCACGTTCTCGTCGTTCAGTGGCTCGGCTGAGGTGGACCGCCTGTGGATGGCCAGTCCGCCCCTCGGCCGGAGCAAGGTGAAACTCGCGCCGATTAAGGTGAAACTCGCGTGCGAGAAGGTGAAACTCGGCCCGGTTGAGGTGCGACTCGCGCCGAATAGGGTGCGACTCGCGGCCGAGCCGCCGGCCGCCGCCACCCCGCGCACCACCGCTCAGCCGGAGATGCCGTTCCTGGCGATGACGTTGGCGTACCACCACGCGCTGTCCTTGGGGGTGCGCCGCTGGGAGGCGAAATCCACGTGGACGATGCCGAATCGCTTACCGTAGCCGAACGCCCACTCGAAGTTGTCCAATAGTGACCACACGAAGTAGCCGCGTACGTTCACGCCTTCGGCAAGGGCCCGGTGGACGGCGGTGAGGTGGCTGCGCAGGTAGGCGATGCGCTCCGGGTCGTGGACGTCGCCCTCTGGGTCGGCGTAGTCGTCGTAGGCGGCGCCGTTCTCCGTGATCAACAGCGGTGTCCGCGGGAGTTCGTCGCGCAGTCGGACCAGCAGTTCGTGCAACCCTCCCGAGTCCACTGGCCAGTTCATGGCGGTGCGCGGACCCTGCGGCGGGACGAAGTGCACATGTTGCTCCGCGCCCGGCCATTCCGATGGTGCCTCGTGGCTGCCCGCCGCGACGACTGTGGGCGCGTAGTAGTTGATCCCCAGGCTGTCGATCGGCGTGGACGTCACTTCCAGGTCGCCGTCGTGCACGAACGACCAATCGGTGAGCGCCGCCGTGTCCGCGACCAGGTCCTGCGGCAAGCGTCCGTGGAAGACGGGGTCGAGGAAGAGCCGGTTGCCCAGCGCGTCGATCCGTCGCGCCGCGTCGCGATCCGCTTCGGACGACGTGTGCGCACGCACCGCGTGCAGGTTGAGCGTAAGGGAAATCTCCGCCGAGTCTGGCAACGCGGAACGCAGCATCCGAACGGCACGGCCGTGCGCCAGGTTGAGGTGGTGCGCGGCACGCAACCCCGCTGCAGGCTCGGTGAGGCCGGGTGCGTGAACTCCTGAGCTTGTCGTTTAACCTGCGGCTTGCTTGTTGTTGCTTGTCGTCGTGGCCGTTGTGATCCTTTTGCCCACGTCGTGACGGGTCACGCGATGCCTGTTGCGGGATCCTGGTGGGCGTCCTGGTCCGGGCCGGGAGGGT
>WHTY01000072.1 GCA_009377475.1 Actinophytocola sp. | reverse complement strand
CCTGCTCGGCCAGAAGTCGGAGCGGGAGAAGCAGTGGAAGGACGGCGACCTCGACGTCGTCGCCGAGGTCGACGACGAGCAGATCGCCGAGGTGCTGGCCAACTGGACCGGTATCCCGGTGTTCAAGCTGACCGAGGAGGAAACGACTCGGCTGCTCCGCATGGAGGACGAGCTCCACAAGCGGATCATCGGGCAGGAGGACGCCGTCAAGGCGGTCTCCCAGGCCATCCGGCGTACCCGCGCTGGTCTGAAGGACCCGAAGCGTCCGTCCGGTTCGTTCATCTTCGCCGGTCCGTCCGGTGTCGGGAAGACCGAGCTGTCCAAGGCGTTGGCGAACTTCCTGTTCGGTGACGACGACGCGCTCATCCAGATCGACATGGGTGAGTTCCACGACCGCTACACCGCGTCGCGGCTGTTCGGTGCGCCTCCCGGCTACGTCGGCTACGAGGAAGGTGGCCAGCTCACCGAGAAGGTGCGGCGCAAGCCGTTCTCGGTGGTGCTGTTCGACGAGATCGAGAAGGCCCACCAGGAGATCTACAACACGCTGCTGCAGGTGTTGGAGGACGGCCGCCTCACGGACGGGCAGGGTCGCACGGTCGACTTCAAGAACACGGTGCTGATCTTCACCTCGAACCTCGGCACGCAGGACATCTCCAAGTCGGTGACCCTCGGCTTCGCTTCGACCAGCGACGAAGGCTCGCGCTACGAGAAGATGAAGCAGAAGGTCAACGAGGAAATGAAGAAGCATTTCCGGCCGGAGTTCCTCAACCGTATCGATGACATCATCGTGTTCCACCAGCTCACGCAGGAGCAGATCGTCGAGATGGTGGATCTGATGGTCACCCGCGTCGAAGGCCAGTTGAAGAACAAGGACATGGAGCTGGAGCTGACCACGAAGGCGAAGAAGCTGCTCGCCAAGCGTGGCTTCGACCCGGTGCTGGGTGCCCGGCCGCTGCGCCGCACCATCCAGCGCGAGGTCGAGGACCAGCTCTCGGAGAAGATCCTGTTCGGCGAGGTCGAGACGGGCCAGATCATCATCGCCGACGTCGAGGGCTGGGACGAGGAGTCCGGCAGCGACGACGGGGCCCGCTTCGTCTTCCGGGGCGAGAGTAAGCCGGTCGACGTGCCGGACGCCCCGCCGGTCGACATCGCCGCCACCGGCGGCGAGAGCGGCAGTTCCGGTTCCGGCGAGGCCGAGTCGGAGTAAGGCCTGAGCGGGCCGGTGACATCCGGCCCGCTGCGGTCGGCCGTGACGGCGTCCGGTTCGCCGCGGCGACAACAGCACAACGCAACACGCGGAGGGCGGCTCCCCAACCCCGAGGGAGCCGCCCTCCGCGCGTCGTGTCCTGCAGTCCTGCCGCTGTGTCCGTCACTCGGGACGCCGTGTCCTGCAGTCCTGCCGCTGTGTCCGTCACTCGGGACGCTGTGTGTGACGTTCGCGGGCCTTGACGGCGTTCGTACGGCGTGCTCGGCAGGGTGGGCGGCGTGACCGTCACTGGGGAACAGACCACGCCAACCGGCGTCGAGCCGCACGCACCGAGCGTGCGCATCAAGCGTCGCAACCGGTGGTTCACCGCCGCCCTCGTCGCAGCCGTCGTCGGGCTCGCGGCATACGCCGTGTTGCGGCTGGTCGTCTCCGGCGTCCTGGCCACCGACGGCAACCGCTTCGCCGCAGCGGCCCTCGCGCTCAATCCATACGCCGCGCCCACCGGCGCGTTGCTCGCCGCGATCGCGTTGCTCGCGCGCCGCTGGTGGGCGGCGGCCGTCGCGGTCGCGCTTAGCATCGCGCTCGCCGCCACGCTCGCGCCGCGGGTGCTCGCCGATCCACAACCGGCCGCGTTCGGCCCGACCATCCGGGTGCTCGCGCTCAACATGTTCTACGGCAACGCCGACGCCGAGGAAGTCATCGGCCTCGTCCGCGAGCGGGACATCGACGTCCTCGCCCTCTTGGAACTCGACCGAGCAGCGGTGTCGGCGCTGGACAAAGCAGGGCTCGACGACGTCATGCCGCATCGCGTGTTCGAGCCAGCCGGTGCCGCTGTCGGGTCAGGCATCGCGTCGCGTCATCCGCTCCGGGAACTATCGCTGGCCGGGCCGTCGCGGCTCGCGCAGCCGAGCGCGCGGGTGCGGATCGGGGAGACGGACGTCGAGGTCGTCGCGGCGCATCCGGTTGTCCCCGTGTTCGACGCGGACGAATGGCGGCAGGAGCTCCGCGACATGCCGGCGGCGCCAGACGATGGACCAGCGCGCATTCTCGCGGGTGACTTCAACGCCACTCTCGACCACGCCGCATTCCGTCACGTGCTCGACTCCGGTTACGTGGACGCCGCAGAGCAGACCGGCGCTGCGCTGGAGACGACGTGGCTACGGCGGCGCGCCGCACCACCGGTCACGCTGGATCACGTGCTGGTCGATGACCGTGCTGCCGTGCGTGACTTCGAGGTGATCGACGTCGATGGCAGCGACCACAGCGCGGTGTTCGCGGCGATCACACTTCCGGGGTAACGCTCACAGCCGGGCGTCGATTTCCCGCAACGCCTCCAGCGCGCCGATGCCCAACGAGACGCCCTTGCCGCCGGGGATCTCCGGCTCGCGCGGGTTGATCCGCACCAGCGCGCCGGTGTCGACGCTCGCGGACTCCGCGTGCCACCGGACGGTCGGGATCGCCACGCCAGCGCCGAGCTCCACAACCACGAGGTCGCGCTGATGCGCTTGCCACTCCCGCAGTGCGTCCAGCTGTTCCTGGCTGCGGTCCGGCACCCAGTCGGCGTCCCCGAACATGAGGATGTTCGGCCGCGCCGTGGCACCGCACCGTTCGCACCCGGGCAGCGGCGAACCTGCGCGCATCGTCGTCTCATCGATGTCCACCACGACGTCGTCGGCGGGCCACACCGCGCCTGAGCAGCCGATGCTGCATTGAAGGTGGTGGATCGAGCCGTGTACCTCGGCGACCGTGTCGAAACCTGCGCGCTGGAAGTGTCCGTCGACGTTGGACGTGAACACCGCGGCGCCGCCGTCGAGACCTTCACCCCACTGGCGCAGCAGATCGAAGCCCGCGTGGGGGACGGTGCGTCGATATAGCGACAGTCGGTGACCGTAGAAACCCCATGCCAATTCCGGGTCGGTGGCGAAGTGCTGCGGGTCGGCCAGTTCGGTGAAGCGGAAGCCGAGCCGCGCGTACGGCGGATAGGCGCGCCAGAAGCCCTCGTCGCCCCGGAAGTCGGGCAGTCCGGAGTCGACGCCCATGCCAGCTCCGGCGCACACCAACAGCGCACCAGCGTTGGCGATGAGGTCAGCCGCTCGGGTGTAGTCGTCGTCGGTTGGTGCCGTCACGCCGAGGGATCGGAACGCAGCACGACCTCGAACTCCAGCAGGCTCGCGCCGGTCGACACCGGGTTGCGAGCCTCACCCGCATGGGCTTCCTTGGCTGGCCCCTGCGCCCAGTTCTGGAAGTCCTCCTCGGTCTCCCACTTGGTGTAGACGAAGTACCGGTTGTCGCCTTTGACCGGGCGCAGCAGCTCGAATCCGAGGAAGCCAGGCGCGGAGTCGACGGTGCCCGCCCGCGCGGCGAAGCGCTTCTCCAACTCCTCGCCAGCGCCTTCGGGGACCTCGATCGCGTTGATCTTCACAACAGCCATGGGCCCCAGCGTACTGTTCGGCAGCTCCTATCGCTCACGGCACGATACGACGTCGGGAATGCCGGACACGGCGGCCTGAGCGGGGGACACGACGTGCTGAGCGGGGGACACGACGGCGTGAGCGGGGGACACGGCGTGCTGAGCCTTACTGGCGGAGA
Organism: Actinophytocola sp.; assembly: GCA_009377475.1. GTDB lineage: Bacteria > Actinomycetota > Actinomycetes > Mycobacteriales > Pseudonocardiaceae > Haloechinothrix_A. Next base: position 23,425 of record WHTY01000072.1, on the reverse strand, counting down.
GGGCCGGGGTAAAGGTGCTTGTCGGGCGGGATCTCGTCGCCCCGGAACCAGACGTCGAAGAACTCGCCCAGCTCAACGTCCGCGCGTTCGCTGACGAACCGCTCGAACTCCGGCCACGAGGCGTTGCTGTGCCGATGCTCCCGCGGCCACTCCCGTATCACCTGATCGAAGACGTCGTCACCGATCTTGCGGCGCAGCGCGTGCATGGCGAGCTTTGACTTGCCGTACATGCCGTCGAACTCGTGGCCTGCGCCCATCTTGTGCAGCTTGTCGTCCCAGAATGAGTCGTCGCCCGCGAGCTCGTTCACCTTGTCGCGGTAGTACTTGTCGAGGTCGGTGCCCTGCTTCGCCTCGGCCCACAACCATTCGCTGTAGCTGGCGAAACACTCGTTGAGGCACATGTCGGACCACGATTCGATGGTCACCGAGTTGCCGTACCACTGATGGGCGTACTCGTGCACCACCGTGTCCAGGTTCGCCCAAGACGCGTACGTCGGTCGCCCCTGCGTCTCCAGCGCGAACGAGATGCTGTCGCTCATGTAGATCCCACCGGCCACGTCCTGCGGGTACGGCCCGAACTTGCTGCTCAGGAACTTGACGACGTCGTCGATCCGCGCGTCGAGTTGGCGCTTGTCCTCCTGACCAGGTGCGTACGCGGACAGCACCGGCGTGCCGTCGTCCAGCCGCGACCGCTCGACGGTGAACTTGTCGATCGCCACGGTGGTGACGTAGCTGGCGGCCGGGTTGGAGTCTTCCCACGTGTAGGTGGTCCAGCCATCCTCGGTGCGCTGCGACGTCTGCTTGCCGATCGACACCGCGACCCAGCCCCTCGGCACCCGCGCGGACAGCCGGAAGGTCGCCTTGTCGCGGGGCGTCTCGTTCACCGGGTACCAGAACGACGCCGAGTGCGGTTCGCCGAGCGCGTAACTGCCGCCTGACGACGTCGTGAGCCAGCCGACGGTGGCCAGCTCGTCCTCGTCGGTGCTGGTCGGCTTGCCGCTGTACCGCACCCGGGTGACAAATTCCTCGCCGTTCTCAACCAACTTGGCGGGCAAAATGACCAACTCGTGTTCGCGCTTCCGCGTGAACGCCGACCTGTCGCCGTTGACGAATACCGACTTGACGTCGAAGCCCCGGAGGTCGAGGTTGAACCGCGACAACTGCTGCGTGGCCGTCGCGGTGATCGTCGTGTCGCCCTTGAGGTGTTTGCGGCTCGGGTCGTAGCTGATGTCGATGTCGTAGCCGCGCACGTCGTAGCCGCCGTTCCCCTGGGCGGGGTAGTACGGATCGCCAGCGCCCACCGCACCGTGGGACGCCTTGGTCGGTAATGGCTCGTCGGCGTCGTTGGTGTCGCTGGCCGGACCCGTGCACCCGGTTAGGGTGAGCGCGAGACAGCAGAGCAGCAACTGCTGCGAAGAAGACGTCACACGAGGAGCGTAAGTGACGCAGCGACCATGGGTCGTCGATTTCGGCGGGACGGGCCAGCCGATCGTCTTGCTGCACGGTTTGATGGGGCGCGCCCGGACGTGGTGGCCGATGGCGCGGTGGTTGACCGAGCACGGTCATGTCGTCGGTCTCGACGCCCGTGCGCATGGCCGCAACCCGCACCGCACCGCCTGCCGCACCGAGGACTTCGTGGCCGACGTCGCCGCGCTCATCCGGTCGCTCGACGCGGGGCCTGCGGTGCTGATTGGTCACTCCATGGGCGGACTCCACGCCTGGGCGACGGCGGCGCGCCATCCCGACCTGGTGCGGGCCGTCGTCGTCGAGGACATGGCCCCCGACCAGCGTGGCAGGACCGTCGAGACGTGGCGGGGCTACTTCGAGTCGTGGCCGGTGCCGTTCCAGTCGCTGGCGCACGTGCGCGAGTTCTTCGCCCCATACGGTGACTACTTCATCGAGTGCATGACCGAGCGAGACGACGGCTACTACCTGCTCGCCGACCTGCACGAGCTGTACGAGATCGCGGCGGAGTGGGGCGAACGGGACTACTGGGACGATGTCGACGCGATCAAGTGTCCGCTCCTGGTGATCGAAGCCGAGTACACCGCGATGCCGCCCGGCCAGCAGGCGGAGCTAGCCGCCCGGGTGCCGGTCGGCGAGCACGTGCGAATCCCCGGCACCGGCCACGTCGTCCACGCCGACGCGCCCGAGGCGTACCGGGAGGCGGTGGCGGGATTCCTGCGGAAGGTGTCGTGAAGGGCATCTTATGGGCGTCAGACGCCCATAAGATGCCCTTCACGACACCGCCAGCCGCTGTTTCCACTCCGAGGTCGACCACTCTGAGGCCGCTGTCCCCGACCGCTCGTGCCCGACCAGCAGCGGCCAGATGTCGGCGCCGAGGAACCCGCGTTCGTCCGTGCGCGCACAGGCGGCGCAGCCCGGCGTGTCGAGCCCATGCGCTGCGGCCATCTCCGCGACGGCGGCGCGCGTCGTCGGCCCGAACACGCCGTCCATCGGTACCCGCGCGCCGCGCTCCCGCAGGAGCCGCTGCGCGACCCGCACGCGTTCGCCCTCGTCGCCGGGACGCAGGAGCGGCCACTCCGGTACGGACGGCGGCAACGGCGTGCCGAGCCGCGCCGCCACGGTGCCGCGCAGCTCAACCAACCGCTCGTAGAGGACGTCGCCGGGACACTGCGTCGAGTTGAAGTCCCGATGCCCCGTGATCAACTGCGGCGGAACGTCGTACTGGTACGCCATATAGGTGACCAGATCCGTCAGCGAGTCCCACAACATGTCGGGGACGTCTTCCTCGGTGTAGAGGCCCTCGTTCTCGATCCCGATCACGCGGCTGTTGTTGTCCGCGACGTTCGTGCCCTCCACGTGCCGCGTGCCCTCGCGCAGGATTTCCAGGCTGCGGTGCCTGCCCTCGGTGATATGGCCGCCTCGGCTGATGGTGAACTGCTGCCCGGTGTCGATCCACCCGTTCGAGTTCATGTGGAAGCTCTGGATCGCGCGCGAGATCTCGAACGCGTGCTCGCGCGAGATGTCGTCGGTGTTGCCCGGATTCACCGTGTGGTGGACGACGATGTACCTCGGTGGGCGATCGACGACGACGATGTCCTCGCTCGGCGGCCGGGCGCCCCACGCCGACGTGCCGTAGATCGTCGGCTCGGTGATGTGTCCGGACGACCCAGACGACACGGCGTGCGCCGTGCGCGCGGTGAGCCCTCCGGTGACGGTCGCGGCCAGCCCTGCGCCGAGCAGCGTGCGGCGGCGGAATCCCGGTGCCATCGTGATGTCTCCCCTGGTAAAAGCACTGGTCAGGTGCGTTAGGGGACACTAATCCCGGGTGCGACCGCCGACAACGACTGACACGTCAACGTCGCTCAGACGTGTTCACCCGGCAGTGCGAACCGGCCGTCAGTCGTCTGCTCGACAAGCCCGTCGGCCAGCAGCGAGAACAGACACCGGTCCCGCTGCCCGTCGACGTTCCACACGGTGTCCAGCTTCGTCTTCGGCACCGGCTCGCTGGTGCCACGCAGGACGTCGAGCAGCAGGCCACGCACCTGGCGATCGGTGCCAGCGAAGCGCTGCACCGGCTTGGCGGGGCCGTCGTACGCGGGCTTGCCCGTTTGGTACCAGGCGCAGGACGACACCACGGGACACCGCGCGCACTCCGGCGCCCGTGCGGTGCACACGACAGCGCCGAGTTCCATCAACGCGGCGGAGTACCGGTCGGCTTGCTGCTCCGGCAGCAGGGCGTCGACGTCGGCCATGTCGCGCGTGGTGGACGGCGGCCCGGCGTCGCCGGCGCCGTGCACCGAACGGGCGACGACCCGGCGCACGTTGGTGTCGACCACCGGCACCCGCTGGCCGTACGCGAAGGCGGCGACCGCCCGCGCGGTGTACGCGCCGATGCCTGGCAGCGCGAGCAGCGTGTCCACATCGGACGGCACGACGTCGCCGTGTTCCTCAGCGATCACCCCGGCCGCCGTGTGTAGCCGCAGGGCCCTGCGCGGATAGCCGAGCTTGCCCCACGCCCGCACGACCTCGCCCTGGCTCTCGGCGGCCAGCGCCGACGGCCGGGGCCAGCGGGCCAGCCACTCGTGCCAGATCGGCGCCACCCGCGTCACCGGCGTCTGCTGCAGCATGATCTCGCTGATCAGCACGCCCCAGCCGTCGCAGTCGGGATCGCGCCACGGCAGGTCGCGGGCGTGGACGTCGAACCAGTCGATCAGCGTGGCGGCGTCGAGGGGAGCTTCGGTCATCGGGGAGGGACCCTAGTCGACCTCGGTCAGCGCCCCGGTGTGGACGTCGTAGACGAACCCGCGCACCTTGTCGGTGTGCGGCAGGAAGTCGCTGCGCCGCACGCGGTTTATCGAGCGCCGCACGCTGTCCTTGACGTCGCTGAACGCCTCCACCGCCCAGGTCGGCCGCAGCCCGGTGTCCGCCTCGAGCTCGTCCTTGAAGCCGTCCTCGGTGACGAGGTTCAGCCCGCAGCTGGTGTGCTGCACGATCAGCACCTCGCGGGTGCCGAGCTTGCGCTGGCTCAGCGCGAGCGACCGGATCATGTCGTCGGTGACGACACCGCCCGCGTTGCGCAGTATGTGCGCGTCGCCGTGGTCGAGGCCGAAGATCTCGAACACCCGGATCCGGGCGTCCATGCAGGTCAAGATGCTCACGTGGAGCTGCGGCTCCGGCGACTCGCGGTAGCCCTCCGCCTTGAGGCCCAGCTCTCTGTTGCGGTTGATCAGTTCTTCGATCGCGGTCACGTGCGCCTCCTCGGTTCCTCGTGCGCGCCTATTCCACCCGGGACGTGGCCACCGGACAAGGTCAATTAGAGCAACGCCACGTAAGTCACGGCCCGAACCAGTGCTGCTCCGCTGTCCGTGGCGGGGCGGACGTCTTGCCGATCCGCAGTTCCGTCTCCAGCGTGATGACCTGCTGGGTCACCGGGTTGCCCTGGCCGCGCCGCGTGGGGTCGAGGAGTAGGTTGCCCGCGGAACGGCCCTTCTCGCGCACCGGCTGGTACACGGTGGTCAGCTCGGCGCGTTCGGCGTCCGCGATGCCGTCGAACCCGGTGATGGTGAGGTCAGCCGGTACCCGCAGCCCGCGCCGCTGCGCCTCGTGCAGCGCGCCGAGCGCGAGGATGTCCGACGTGCAGACGATGGCCGTGACCTGCGGGTTCGCGTCGAGAAGCTGGCGTGCGGCCGACGCGCCCTCGTCGAGGGTGTGCTCGAAGCGCTCCACGACCGGCACGGTCGACCAGTCGACACCGACCGCCTCGAACGACTCCGCGAGCGTGGTCAGCCGCGTGCGCTGCACGTGGTAGTGCGCCTTCTCCTGCCGGTCACGTGGCGCGAAGCCGTCGTTGCGGTCGCGCGACAGCCGCATGCACAGCACGCCGATCTCGCGATGCCCCAGCTCGATCAGGTGATACCCGAGCGTGGTCATGGCCGCGGCGTCGTCCGGTGCCACGCGATCGACGCCGGGGATCACCGGTTGGTCGATGATCACCGTGGGCACCGGCCGTTGCAGGACGGCGTTGAGGTGCGGGTCGTCGTCGGGCACCGAGTATACGACGAAGCCGTCCACCCCGGCGCGATGCACCGTGGCGACGTCTTCCTCGCCGGGCCGCGCCGGGACGAGCTGCACGCCGACTCCGGCGTCCTCGCAGGCCAGTGCGAGGCCTTCCAGCACGCCGAGCGCCGCGGGGTCGCGGAAGGCGTAGGAGAGGTTTTCGGTGAGCAGCAGTCCGATGGCGCCCGCCTTGCGGGTGCGCAGCGACCGGGCGACCGGGTCAGGGCCGGGGTAACCGAGCTTGCGCGCGGTGTCGAGCACGCGCTTGCGCAGCTCGGGCGAGAGCTGGTCAGGGCGGTTGTAGGCATTCGACACTGTCGTGCGCGAAACGCCTAGCTCCGCGGCGAGCGAAGCAAGCGTCGCTTGCCGTCTGGTGCGAATCGGCCGGCCCATAACTAGGAACCGTAACGGTTCAGAACATGTTCTGAGAAGCCGACACCATGGTGATGCGAATCTGGCATGAACGTTGTGGTGACCGGCACAGAGATTGGGTGATGCGAACGTGCCCCGAATGGGGTACGTTGTTGATAACGGTTTCCATTACGTGTAGGTGCAGAGTGACGGAGCAGGTTGGATGATCACGAACGGGGTGCGTCGTACGGGGCGCGCGGTAGCCACGGCAGGCGCACTCGCACTGGTCGTCACCGGCTGCGGTTCCGGTGACGCTGGTGGGGCGTCCGATGACGGCAGGATCCCCGTCGTGGCGTCCACGGACGCTTGGGGCAGCGTGCTCAAGGCAGTCGGTGGCGACACGGTGTCGGTGACGTCGATCGTCGAGGCGGTCGACGGCGACCCGCACTCCTACGAGAGCACCGCGCGCGACGGGCTCGCGTTCTCCGAGGCCGAGCTGGTGATCTACAACGGTGGCGGCTACGACGAGTTCGCTGCGCAGCTCGCCAGCGAGGCGTCGGATGCTCCGGTGCTCAACGCGGTCGAGCTGTCCGGCCACGAGTCCGAGGAAGGCGACCACGAAGGTGAGACTCACGCCGAAGAAGGTGAGACTCGCGACGAGGGACACGGCCACGGGCACGGCGGCGCCAACGAGCACGTCTGGTACGACTTCGCCACCGTCGCGACGGTCGCCGACGCGGCGGCGAAGGAGCTCGGCAAGATCCGTCCTGACGAGGCCGACACCTTCCAGGCGAACGCCGAGAAGCTCACCACGGCGCTCGGCGACATCGAGGCGAAGCTGTCCGCCATCGGCGAGGACAACCCAGGCGCGAAGGTCATCGCCACCGAGCCCGTCAGCCACTATCTGATCGAGGACGCCGGGCTCGATGACGTGACTCCGGACAACTTCCGCGACGCCATCGAGAACGAGACCGACGTCCCGGTCGCAGTGCAGGACGCGGTGCTGCGACTGGCCAAGAGCGGCAGCCTCGCCGCAGTCGTCAACAACCCGCAGGCGGCGACCCCGGTGACCGAGGAACTGGTCGAGGCGGCGAAGCGGTCCGACGTCCCCGTCGTCGACGTCACGGAGACGCTCCCCGAGGGCGAGACCGACTATCTTGGTTGGATCGAATCGCAAGTGGACGCATTGGACGCAGCGGTGAACCGATGACGACCGAACCGGTCATCCAGCTCAGGGACGCGAGCCTGACGTTCGGCTCCCGCACCCTGTGGTCTGGCCTGAACCTCGACGTTGCTGGCGGCGAGTTCCTTGCGGTGCTCGGTCCGAACGGATCCGGCAAGTCCACGCTGCTCTCGGTGCTGCTCGGCCAGCAGCGACTCTCGTCAGGCACGGCACGCGTCGCCCCGCGCGACGGACACCGGGGGAATCGCGGGGGGCTTGCCCCCCGCGGGATTGGCTACATCCCGCAGCAGGGCGCCGTCGAGTTTCCGCACGCGCTGCGCGGCGCCGACCTCGTCAGCCTCGGCCTCGACGGACACCGCTGGGGCCTCGGCGTCCGTGGTGCGGCGGAGCGCAGGCGCAGGGTCGCTGACGCGATCGACGCGGTCGGCGCGGGATCGTTCGCGCGCAGGCCGTTGGCGCTGCTGTCCGGCGGCGAGCAACAGCGGCTGCGGGTGGCGCAGGCGCTCGTCGGGGAGCCGGACGTGCTGCTGTGCGACGAGCCGCTGCTCTCGCTCGACCACGCCAACCAGCAGGCGGTGAGCGAGCTGATCGAGCGACGCCGCAGGGAGGCCGGCACCGCCGTCCTCTTCGTCACCCACGAGATCAACCCGATTCTATCCTATGTGGACAAGATGCTTTACCTCGTCGACGGCCGATTCTCCCTCGGCAGGACCGACGAGGTGATGACATCCGCGACACTGTCCACTCTGTACCGAACTAACGTCGACGTGGTACGCATCGGCGGCCAGATCCACGTCACCGGCCCGCACAGCGCGGTCTGCGAGGACGACCCCCACCACCCCCACCTGCAGGCGTGACCATGGACGACCTCTTCAACCTAGACCTGACGTTGCGGCTGCTCGGCCTCGACTTCGTGCAGAACGCGCTGCTCGCGGCCGCTGTGCTCGGCGTCGTCGCCGGTGCGCTCGGGCCGCTGATCGTGATGCGGCGCATGGCGTTCGCGGTGCACGGCACCGCCGAGCTGGCGTTCACCGGAGCGGCCGCGGCTCTGCTGCTCGGGGTGAGCGTCGAGTTCGGCGCGCTGGCGGGTGCGGTGGTCGCGGCGCTGCTGCTCGCCCTGCTCGGCGGAAAAGAGAGCGAGCGCGACTCGGTGATCGGGGCGGTGCTCGCGTTCGGGCTCGGGGTCGGCGTGTTGCTGCTGTGGTTGCATCCCAGCAGGGCGCAGAACAAGTTCGGGCTGCTCGTCGGGCAGGTCGTCACGGTCGACTCGGCGAACCTGGTGGTCTTCGTTGTGGCGGGGGCAGTCGTGCTCGGCGTGCTCGCCGTCGTCTACCGGCCGTTGCTGTTCGCCAGCGTCGATCCGGTCGTTGCCGCCGCGCGTGGCGTGCCGATGGGGCTGGTGACGCCGGTGTTCGCCGTGCTGCTCGGCATCGCGACCGCGCTCGGCGTGCAGACCGTTGGCGTGCTGCTGGTCATCGCGCTGCTGGTGACGCCCGCCGCGGCCGCGTGTCGGGTGACGTCGTCGCCCGTGCTGGCCACGGTGTTGTCGGTGATCTTCGCGGAGGTCGCCGTGCTCGGCGGCATGGTGCTCTCGCTCGCGCCTGGCGCGCCGGTCAGCGCGTTCGTCACCAGCATCGCGTTCGCGATCTACCTGGTGTGCCGGGTGATCGAGCACCGCAGGCTCGCCGCGACCCGCACCAGCAGGCGTGTCACCCAACCAACAGGAGCAGCAGCTGCAGCTCCCCGATGATCGCGCCGATGACGCCGCCGACGACGATCAGCTTCGGTTCCTCCTGCTTGAACGCGGGTCGCAGCACGCTCTCGTACTCGTCGGCCGGTAGCGCGAGCATTCGGCGTTCGATCATGCCCGCGACGTCCATGGCGTTGGTCAGGTAGCCGTTGGCCCTGCGGGCGGTGTGCGGGATCATCGGCATCGCCTTCAACGCCGCCGCCCGGTGCAGGTGGCCGACCGCCACGCGCCTGCCGAGCGGCCGGAACGCCCGCGTCTGCTCGTTGACGGCGTCCGCGACGACGTCCTGGATGAGCGACAGCATCCGGTCCGCGCGGGGTCCACTGAGGACGGCGGCGAGCATGTTCGGCACCGTCAGGACCTCGTCCGCGATCAGCCGGGCGTAGCGGTGCGCCACCTCCGCGCGCCTGCGGTGGAAGCTGCCCTGCAAACGCCACACCGGCTGGCGGGGCCGGAACACCAGCGTGATCGCCAGCCAGTCGGTGAACAGGCCGATCGCCGCGCCGAACAACGGCATGACCAGCGGTTCCTTCGTCAGCGCCCACACAACCGCCTGCGCGACGCCGATGACGAAGCCGAACCAGATCCCTGACCGCGCGATGAACGTCAGCTCCGGGCGGGCCAGCTCGCGGACGATGCGGACGAGGCGGTCGTCGTCCTTGGTGAGCTGGGCGAGCGCGAACTGCTTGACGTCAACGACGGCGTCGATGTTCTCCCGCAGCTCGCTGAGCGTTTGGGCGACGACGCGGGGCGTCGCCGCCTGCACCTGCTTGATCACCATGTCTTGCGCGAGCGGCGGCAGCGCCTCCCAGACGTTGGGGTGATGCTCGGTGATGACGTCGCGCGCGATGGCGTCCACCGCGTTCAGCAGGGGTTGCTCGATCTCGGTGTTGATGCGATCGACGTCGATCCGATCGAGCACCTCGCGCGGGTCGATCAGCCGGGTGGTGAGCAGTTCGGCCGCGATGCCCGCGATGCGGCCGCGGTGTTTCGGCACGACGCCCTGCCAGCCGAACGTGCGACGCGCGGGGCGGAACATCATCTCGATGGCGACGCGCTTGGTGACGTAGCCGATGAGCGCGCCGATGATCGGGATCGCCGCGTAGAGCAGCACCGGCACCTCCGCAGTATTCGTCGTGCGCTGGCCGTCTAGTGCAGCATCAGCAGTACTTGCAGCTCACCGACCAGCCCGCCGATGATCGCGCCGACGGCGATCAGTTTCCACTCGTCCTGCCGGAACGCTGGCCGCAGCAACTGCTCGAACTCGAACCGGTTGAGCCTACGCATCCGCTCCACAATGGTGTTGCGGACGTCGAGCGCGCCCACAGCGTAGTCCTCGGCGTGGTGCACCGTGGCCGGGACGCGCTCCATCGCCTTCTGAGCGACGGTCGCCTTCATCTCCTGGAACCGGGTCGTCCCGACAGCGGCGACGACGAACGGTTTGATGATGCCAGCCTGCGCGTCGACGGTGCGCTGCACCTCCCGTTGGATCAACGCGAACAGCCGGTCGGACTTCGGCCCGGTCAGCACCGCCTCGACGATGTGCGGGACCGTGATCACCTCGGACGCGATCATGTCGCCGTAGTCGGCGGCGACCTCGTCCCGCCGCTTCTGGAACACGCCCTGCCAGGTGAACACGCCGAAGAACTTCCTCGGCTCCCTCGGCAGGAAGATCATCTTGAGGGCGAGCCAGTCGGTGACCCAGCCGATCATGAACCCGAAGATCGGCATGACCAGCGGCTCGTGGGTGAGTGTCCACACCGCGAGCTGCACCAGGCCAAGCGCGAATCCGAAGTAGATCCCGGAGCGGGCGATGAATGACATCTCCGGCCGGGAGATGTCGCGGATCAGCCGGTTCAGCGACGCCTTGTCCCGGACCAGGTTCGTCACGACCATGTGTTTGATGTCGAAGACGTCCTCGATGTTGTCCGAGACCTGCCGCATCAGCTTCGCGATGGCCTTCGGCGCCTGCGCCCGCACCCGCGCGAGCAGCATCCGCTGCGCCCGCACCGGCAGCATCTCCCACAGTTGCGGCTGATACTGCGCCATGACCTCGCGGGTCACCTCGTCGACGGCGTCGAGCAGCGGGCCCTCGATCTCCTTGGCGATCTGCTCCGGATCGAGGCGCGCGAAGATCTCGCGCGGATCGACGAGGTTGCGGGTGAGGGTTTCCGTCGCGATGGTCGCCATGCGGTGGGCGTTCGCGGGGAGGACGCCCTGCCAGCCAAGGTACGGCTCGACGCCGACGAACTCCAGCGGGCGGAACATCATCTCGATCGCGACGCGCTTGGTGACGTAGCCGATCAGGGCGGCGATGAACGGGATGGAGGCGTAGACCGGCCAGCTGGCGTGCACGTCGGCCACGATGGCGTCGATGTCCACCCCTCGCTCCTTACCGATCTCGCAGGTCCACCAGCGAAAACGGTAGCCCGTGGGGTGGGGTGTTGGCTGGTCGGGTGGCACGGATCGTGTCGGCGGTTACGCGGCGCGTGGTGGGGCACCCCTGCGCTCTGTCGCGCCGCTCCGCCGCCCGCCCGCTGTCGCGCCGCCGCCGCCCGCCCCGCGCCTCAGGCCTCGCCGTACCCCGCGCTCTCGATGTTGATCACACCTACTCGCGTTGTTGCGCGAATCTGTCCGGTTCGCACGGTTTGCCGAACAACACCGCGAGTAGACGTGATCAACTGGCCTACGTCACGTTGACGTAGTCGCCCTTGGACGCCTTCCTGCCGGTGACGCCGTTGCCCAGGTAGAGCCAGCGGAACGTGCCGTCTCGCCGGGCGATCACGGTGGTCTTGAGCTTGCCGTATTTCCTGCTCTTGACCGTCTTGAGGTTGACGAACGTGCTGCTCCCAGCCTTCTTGAACTGGAGCTTCACGTAGCGGTAGCCGTAGCCGCGCCACTCGTTGAGGTTCCAGTTCGCGCGCCTGAGCTTGCCGGCCACGGTGATGGTCTGGCCCTTGCGAACCGGCTCCGGGTAGGCGTTGATGCCGAGTCTGGCCGCTCGTTTGAGGCGTAGCGATCCGACGTTGAGCTGGTCCGTGGCGTAGTTGTAGTCCGCGTCTTCGATCCAGTCGACGTCGATGGTGTGCTTGCCAGTCGCCGAGTTGGTCAGCAGGTATGGGTCAACGGCGGCCCTGGCACCCCAGGTCTCGGTGGGGACCTCGCCGTTGAGGTAGTTCAGGTCGGCGAAGTCATAGTGGCCGCGCCTGCGCCAACTGACGGAGAGATAGGTGATCGGCGCGCATTCGTCATAGGTCTTGGCGCGCAGCGGCATGTAGACCTGGTAGGTCGGCCCTACGACGACGGTTTTGGTGGCCCAGGCTTTGGTGACCTTGGGCGAGCACGATGTCTGGGCGGTGGCCGGCGTCGCGGTCAGCAGCCCCACGGTGAGAACACCGATGATCAGGGCAGCGAGGTGCTTCAAATGCGTCTCCTGGGGAAAGGCGGCCGCCTCAGATGAGGTCGGCCGGATGAGGTGTCGGCACCCGCATACGGAGGGCCGATGCATTCCACATCGCGGGAACTCAGTGCCGTGTTACGCCTTGTTCAGGTGCGGTGTTCACCGCTGCCGCTGCTCGCGGCCGTCATCCTCGTCCTGTTCGCCAGGGACAGCGACACGCAGGCCGCCAAGGCGTCAGACGCGCCCGGCGGCCCTGCGCTTGCGGGCGACCTCGGCCAGCAGGACGCCAGCGGCGACTGAGGCGTTCAGCGACTCGACGTTACCGGCCATCGGGATCGACACGGCGGAGTCGCAGGTCTCGCGCACCAGCCGCGACAGCCCCCTGCCCTCCGAGCCGAGGACGACGACAAGCGGATCGGTCGCCAGCTCGAGCCCGTCGATGTCGGTGTCGCCGTCGGCGTCGAGGCCGACGATCATCAGCCCCTCGGCGGCGTACGCCTTGAGCTGCCGGGTCAGGTTGGTCGCCACGGCGATCGGCAGTTGCGAGGCCGTGCCCGCGCTGGTCCGCCACGTCACCGCAGTGACGCCCGCGCTGCGACGTTGCGGCAGCAGCACGCCGTGCGCGCCGAACGCGGCGGCGGAGCGGATCACCGCGCCGAGGTTGCGCGGGTCGGTCACGCCGTCCAGCGCCACCAGCAGCGGCGGGTCGCCGGACTCCCGTGCCGCCCGCAGCAGATCGTCGGGCTCGGCGTAGTCGAACGGCGGCACCTGCAACCCGAGCCCCTGATGGACGGCGTTGCGCGTCTTGCGGTCCAGTTCGTCGCGCGGGACCTCAAGGATCGAGATGCCCTTGTCGGCCGCGATGCGCACCGCCTCTTTCACGCGGTCGTCGGCGTCGATGCCGATCGCGACGTACAGCACCTCGGCGGGGACGTCGGCGCGCAGCGCCTCGGCCACCGGATTGCGGCCCGCGATCAGCTCAGGCTGGTACGCCTTCTTCTCGCGCTGTTGGGTCGCCTGGTGGCGGGCCTTCGCCTTGGCCATCGCGCGCCGCTGCTTCGGATGTCCGGGGCGCATCTCCGCCCTCGGCGTCGGCCCCTTGCCTTCGAGCCCCTTCGATCGTTGGCCACCGGAGCCGGTGACGGCGCCCTTCTTGGTGCCGGGCTTGCGGATCGCGCCCTTGCGTTTCGAGTTGCCTGCCATCAGTCGGATGCCACCTGCCATGTCGGGCCGTCTGCGGTATCTGCCACCGAGATACCCGCCTTCGCCAGCCGGTCACGCACGTCGTCCGCCGTGGCGAAGTCCTTGGTCGCGCGTGCCTGCTGCCGCTGCTCAAGCATGCCCTCGACCAGGGAGGCGAGCGCCGCCTGGGTGCCAGTGTCCGCGCCGCGCTCCGCCTGCTCGATCAGCGGGTCGATGCCGAGTACGCCGGTCATGCCGCGCACTGCGGCCGCGTGCTTCGCGACCAGCTTGTCGTCGCGGTCGTCCAGCGCGGTGTTGCCCTCGCGGACAGTGTTGTGGATAACCGCGAACGCCTGTGGAGTAGCGAGGTCGTCGTCCATCGCGGCGGCGAACTCGGCGGGCACCTCGCCCGGCTCGACGTCCCCGACCTGCGACGTCGCCCGCCGCAGGAATTGCTCAACGCGCCGGTAGCCCTGCCGCGCCTCGGCAAGCGCCTCGTCGGAGTACTCGATGGTGGAGCGGTAGTGCGGCTGGATCAGGTAGTAGCGCAGCTCCTGGCCGGTCGCCTTCGACAGCATCGCCGGGATCGACACGACGTTGCCGAGCGACTTCGACATCTTCTCGCCCGACATCGTCACCCACGCGTTGTGCAGCCAGAACCGCGCGAAACCGTCGCCAGCCGACCGGGACTGGGCGCGTTCGTTCTCGTGGTGCGGAAACACCAGGTCAACGCCGCCGCCGTGGATGTCGAACTCCGCGCCGAGGTACGACGTCGCCATCGCAGAGCACTCCAGGTGCCAGCCGGGCCTGCCGTCGCCCCACGGCGTCGGCCACGACGGCTCGCCCGGTTTCGCGGCCTTCCACAGCGTGAAGTCGCGCGGGTCGCGCTTGCCCTCTGCGGCCGTCTCGCCCTGCTGGACCTCGTCGAGGCGCTGGCCGGACAGCGTGCCGTAGTCGGGGAACGACTGGACGTCGAAGTAGACGTCGCCGCCGGAGACGTAGGCGTTGCCGGAGTTCATCAGCCGCTGCATCAGCTCGACCATCTGCGTGACGTGCCCGGTCGCGCGGGGCAGCGCGGACGGCGGTAGGCAGCCGAGCGCGGCGTAGGCGGCCTCGAACTCACGCTCGTGGGTGAACGCCCACTCCCACCACGGCCTGCTTGCGTCGGCGGCTTTGGTGAGGATCTTGTCGTCGATGTCGGTGACATTGCGGACGAACAGCACGTCGAGGCCGTTGTGCATGAGCCAGCGGCGCAGCACGTCGTAGTTCAGCGCGCCGCGGATGTGCCCGATGTGCGGGGTGCCCTGCACGGTCGCACCACAGACGTAGATCGAGGCCTGGCCAGGGGTGGCAGGCTCGAACGGTCGCGTGGTCCGGGTGGCGGTGTCGTGCAGGTGCAGTGTCACGCCGAAATGGTACGGGTTTGCGCTGATCGGCGAGCTACTGGCCGCCCGGTCCGCGCGAGTCTCACCTTAATCGCGCCGAGTTGCACCCAGCGTTGGCCGCGTTTGCGAGCCCAAGGTGCCCTTCGGTACATATGCGGTACCGAAGGGCACCTTCGGCTCGCACCCTGATCGGCGCGAGCCGCGCCGCCACGGGACCACGCCGCGAGCCGCGCCGTTACTCCTGCGGCAGCAGTAGCGCCGTGGCGATCGCGGCGATGCCTTCACCCCGTCCGGTGAGTCCGAGGCCGTCGGTGGTCGTGCCGGACACGCTCACCGGCCCGCCCAAGACGTCGGACAGTAGCTCCTGCGCCTCCTCACGGCGCTTCCCGATCTTCGGGCGGTTGCCGATGACCTGCACCGCCGCGTTCCCGAGCCGCCAGCCCGCCGCGTCGATCCGTGTGCGCACCTCGGCGAGCAGCGCCACACCATGGGCGCCTGACCAGCGCGGATCACCGGTGCCGAACACCGAACCGAGGTCACCGAGCCCCGCTGCGGACAACACGGCGTCGCACAGCGCGTGCGCCGCGACGTCGCCGTCCGAGTGCCCGGCGCAGCCGTCGACGCCCTCCCAGCGCAGCCCCGCGA
Organism: Actinophytocola sp.; assembly: GCA_009377475.1. Classification (GTDB taxonomy): domain Bacteria; phylum Actinomycetota; class Actinomycetes; order Mycobacteriales; family Pseudonocardiaceae; genus Haloechinothrix_A. The sequence continues at coordinate 8,006 of WHTY01000072.1, read as the reverse complement.
CCCAGCACGGCCTGCCTGCCTCGATGGGGTGAACGTCTACGCCCTGGCCGACGCGCGGGGTCACGCTTCCTCCTTCGGCGCGAGGACGGCCTCGGCGACCGCGAGATCGAACGCCGTCGTGATCTTCATCGCGTCCTGGTGGCCGGGGACGGTGCTCACCCGCTCGCCTAGCCGCTCCACCAGCCCGGCGTCGTCGGTCGCCGCGTCGAACCCGGCCGCGTACGCGGCGCGGAGCACAGCGTCGGCAAACCCCTGCGGCGTCTGGACCGCACGCAGCGCGCTGCGATCCTGCGTCGCGGTGATCACCCCGGCGTCGTCGACGACCTTGACGGTGTCGGTCACCGGCAGCGCCGGGACAGCGCCGGGCGCGCCGCCGCACACGGCGGCAACGACCGCGCGGATGACCTCGCCGGGTGTGAACGCGCGCGCGGCGTCGTGCACCAACACGACGTCGTACGCACCAGGCGGGACGGAATCGAGCGCGAGCCGGACCGACGACGTCCGGTCGTGGCCGCCCACGACGACGTCGCATCGCGCCCCGAAGGGCGTAAGCAGCCGTACGAACTCGTCGTGATGATCGTGCGGCGCCGCGACGACGACAGCGTCGACCACACCAGAGTCGAACAGGCCGCGAACAGCGCGTGCGAGCAGCGAGATGCCTCGGACCTCCACCAGCGCCTTGGGCACTGGCGCACCTAGCCGCTCACCCCTGCCAGCGGCAGGGACTATCGCGACGACCTTTCGTCGATCTGGCTGAGAATCAGGGCCGGGCAAGTGCCCTAGCCGTCGATTCCCTGGGAAGCACCGGCGACACCGGCGCCGACCCGCTCATCGCCCGCTGCGCCGTCACCAGGCCCTGCTGTCTTCTCAAGAACCTGGTCCAGCAAGGTCTCCGCCTTGCCTTCGTCGGTGCCTTCCGCGAGTGCGAGCTCGCTAACCAGTATTTGCCGCGCCTTCGCCAGCATCCGCTTCTCACCAGCGGAAAGGCCACGGTCCTTTTCTCGCCGCCAGAGGTCGCGCACCACTTCGGCCACCTTGTTGACGTCGCCAGAGGCGAGCTTCTCCAGGTTGGCCTTGTACCGACGAGACCAGTTGGTTGGCTCCTCGGTGTGGGGAGTGCGTAGCACATCGAAGACGTGGTTCAGGCCGTCTTGGCCCACCACGTCGCGTACCCCGACGATCTCGGCGTTGTCCGCGGGGACACGAACGGTGAGATCGCCCTGCGCGACCTTCAAGACGAGGTACTGCTTCTCCTCGCCTTTGATCACACGGGTCTCGATTGCTTCGATGAGTGCGGCACCGTGGTGCGGGTAGACGACGGTCTCTCCGACCTTGAAAACCATGTGTCCTCTGCCCCTTTCGCTGCCTCCATGCTAGCACGCGGCTTACCGGCATCCCCACCGCCCCGGCATCCGTCGTCGCAGGTCAGCGGCCTAAGCTTAGTACGGAGGGGCTTGACAAAGCAGTGGTTTGCATGCTCATGCAGGTGGCGGCGCAACCGCGTCGGCTCAGCGGGGTGTCTACTGTGGATCACACTGGCCCCCTCCCCGTCCCGCGCTGGCCGCTTTGGGGCGGTCACCGTCTTCGCGATACCGGACAGGCGTTAGGCTTTTGGCGCACTCAGTCCGGCACAGGAAGGACACCGGAGCTCATGCGGCAGCAGAATGGTCGCTCGTTTGGTCGGCGTCTCGCGGTAGCGACGCTCGGGGTCGCGGCTAGCGCGCTCCTCGCGGGCTGCAGCGCGGGTCAGCTCACCCAGACCGACTCCCATCTCGCCGCCGTCAACGGGGGTGCCACCACCGCTGCGCAGCTCAGCGTCAGCAACGCGGCGTTCGCCTACCCCGAGGACGACCAGCGCGTGTGGGTCGCGGGCTCCGACGTGCCGTTGACCATGACCATCGCCAACAACGGCGAGGCGAACGACGAGCTGGTCGGGGTCAGCTCGTCCCTCTCTCGCGACATCGCCGTCCAGGGCGACACGACGATCCGTGCGCACAAGGCGCTCACGGTGGACGGCGAGACGGCCGAGGTCGCGAACCCGCCCGGCGGCGAGATCGAGGCGGGCGAGGTCGGCACCGCACGCGTGACCTTGCGGAACATCACAAGGGACCTGTTCCCCGGCCAGGTCGTGACCCTGACGCTGACCTTCGCCGACGCGGGCGCCGTCGACCTGCGGGTGCCGATCGAGACACCGGACGAGCCGCGCACGGCGGAGCCGCACAGCGAGTCCGAGTCCGGGCACTGAGCCATCGCGGGGACGGCGTTGTCGGCTGACTTCCGGCACGAGTTCGAACGCTCCCCAGCCGGGACGTGGGCCGCGCCCGGCCGCATCAACCTGATCGGCGAGCACACCGACTACAACGACGGCTTCGTCCTCCCGATCGCGCTGCCGCACCAGGTCACCGTCACCGCAGCGCGCCGCGACGACGGCACGCTGCGACTGGTTTCCCGTCAGGCCGACGGCCGCGCCGAGCTGCGCGTCGACGACCTCGCGCCAGGGCGCGTCGACAGCTGGGCCGCCTACCCGGCTGGCGTCGTCTGGGCGCTGCGGCAGCAGGGGCACTCCGTTGGCGGGCTCGACCTGGTGATCGACGGCGACGTCCCGCCGGGCGCCGGACTGTCGTCGTCCGCCGCGTTGGAATGCGCCACCGCGATGGCTGCCGCCGACCTCTACGACGTCGATCTCGCCGGTCGCCGGCTCGCCGAGCTTGCCAGGTACGCGGAGAACGAGTTCGTCGGCGTGCCATGCGGCGTGATGGACCAGGCGGCGTCCGTGCTGTGCACCGCGGGGCACGCGCTGCTGCTCGACACCAGGACCATGGCGACGACGCAGGTGCCGTTCGATCCCGCCGCCGAGGGCCTGACGCTGTTGGTCATCGACACCCGCGCGCCGCACCGGCTCGTCGACGGCGCGTACGCCGCTCGACGTCGTTCCTGCGAGTGCGCGGCGTCCGTGCTTGGTGTCGCCGCGCTGCGGGACGTCGACGTCGACGGCCTTGACGCCGCGTTGGCGGCGCTCCCCAGCGCGGAGCTGCGCGCCAGGACGCGGCACGTCGTCACGGAGAACGCCAGGGTGGTGCGGTTCGTGGCGTTGTTGCGGGCGGGCACGCTGGCCGAGGCAGGGCCGGTGCTGACGGCGTCGCATACCTCGCTGCGGGACGACTACGAGGTCACCTGCCCTGAGCTGGACACGGCGGTCGATGCGGCGTTGTCAGCGGGCGCGCTTGGCGCGCGAATGACCGGCGGCGGTTTCGGCGGGTGCGTGATCGCGCTGCTTCCGAGCGAGCGCGTGGCGGGGTGCGTCACCGAGGTGCGGCAGGCGTTCGAGCGGAGCGGTTTCGCCGCGCCAGCGACGTTCACCGCGACGCCGTCGGACGGTGCCCGCCGGGTGGCGTGAGCGCACGTCGACGGCACGCGGCACCGGGTGGTCCCGCAGCGCGCGGGTGCGACGGAGTTTCGCCGAAAAAGAGTTTCCTGCGCGGTTATTGGGTACCTACGGGGTGCGCAATATACAAACCCGGCGGCGGCCGGGCGTCGTATCGGCTGGTCGCCATTACCAGGGATGTGACAAAGATGAACATTATGGACTCGTTGAACGAGGCACTTCGGGTGATTATCACGTTCGTACCGAAGTTGGCGGCCTTTTTGCTGATCTTGCTGATCGGTTGGCTGATCGCGAAGGGGTTGCGCAAACTCGTCGACGTCGGCCTGACCCGGTTGCGTTTCGACCGCGCGATGGAACGCGGCGGGATCCAACAGGCCATGGAGGGGTCGAAGTATGACCCGAAGGACCTGGTGACGGCGGTCGTCTACTACGCGGTGCTGTTGCTGGCATTGCAGACGGCGTTCGGGGTCTTCGGACAGAATCCGGTGAGTGACCTACTGACCGCGATCGTCGCCTGGCTGCCGCAGTTGGCCGTCGCGATCATCATCGTGGTCGTGGCAGCGGCGATCGCCGGGGTGGTGCGCGACCTGACGAGCAGCGTGCTGAGCAGGTTCAGCTGGAGTCGGTTCGTCGCGCGGGGCGCGCAGGTGTTCATCATCGCGCTCGGTGTGATCGCCGCGCTCAACCAGATGGGCATCGCAACGACGGTGACGATGCCGGTGCTCATCGCGGTGCTCGCGACCGTCGGTGGCGTGCTGGTGGTCGGTGTCGGCGGTGGCATGGTGCGCCCCATGCAGCAGCGATGGGATCGCTGGCTCGGGCGCGCCGAGGACGAGCTGCCAGCGGCGCGGAGCGAGATGGCGGCCTACCAGCGTGGCCGCGAGGACGCGTTGCGGGCCGAGCAGCCTACGGAAGCGACGAGCACGGAGCCGACCGAGTACGGCACGCGGTAACCGCGTCAGCTCACACGGCGGGTATGCCCCTCATGGGGCGGTCCCTCATGGGGCGTACCCGCCGTTTCAATGTGGCGCGAGGTCAGAACAGCAGGGGCAACTCGCCGTCGCCACCCGCGAGCGCCGTGACCGTGCCCGCCACCGCGAGCAGACACACCGCGGCCAGCCGGACATTGATCCAGTCGGCGCCCCATCCGACATCCCGCTGCAACGGCGCTGGCCGCCAACCCGACTGTTCGGCGACGTCTTGCACGCCGCGGGCGTAGCTCGCCAGCTCGATCACGCCGACCCGCCCGGTACTGGCCTGCAGGATGTCGCGCACCGCTGCCGCGTGCTGGTCCACCATGGCGACCAGCGCGGGTCCCCATCCCGGCGTGCCGGGTAGACCGGCGAGCCCGAGCCGTTCGGTCAGGGCCGTTAGCTCACGGTGCGCTCCAGACTCGCGCCACGCATCCAGCAACCACGACATAGCCGACAAGGCTAGGCGATGTCGGTGGCCGGGTACACGCAGGGAGACGAGAAATCCACCACACCGCGCCGTGTCTGGCTGCGGGGACGGCTCACTGTGGCTTCCGCCTGGGCGGCGTTGCCGACGCCCAGGCGTGGCGCATCGCTGTCGTTGGTTTCTCTTACGACGACGAAGCCGCCCGCTTCGCGAGTTGCTTGCGCATGCGGGTGAACAGTTTCGGGTTGTTCATGGCGAGCACCCCGACCGTGTCGCCGCCTCGCCGATACGCGGTGACGAACCTGCGGTCGCTTGGCGAACCGTCGACGACTTCCACCTCGTCGGGCTGACCGAGCTCACCGGCGACCTGCAACCGCACCCCGTACTGGTCGGACCAGACGTAGCCGGAGGGCCGGTAGTGCTCGATGGTGGTGCCTGCCAGCAGGTTGCGGATCGCGGTCGCGGGCTGCTCTGCCGCGTTGGTCCAGTGCTCGTGCCGGGCCGTGTTGCCTGCCGCGGTGCGATACCGGGCGACGTCGCCGACGGCCACCACCGATGGCAGCTCGGTCACGCAGCCGGGGTCGCACAGCACGCCGTCGTCAACGGCGACGCCCGACCCAGCGAGCCAGTCCGTTGCTGGCCGCATCCCGATGCCCATGACGACGACGTCGGCAGGCAGTTGGGTCCCGTCGGTCAGCCAGACGCCGGTCACCCTGCGCTGGTCGCCGTCGGGGGCATTGGCGATCCCACCAACCTGGGTGCGGCACCGTAGCGTCACGCCGTGGTCGGTGTGCAGCGCGGCGAACACCGACCCCATCGCATCGCCGAGGGTGCGCGACAGCGGTACCTCGCCCGCTTCGAGCAGCGTCACGCCGAGCCCGAGCTCGTGGCAGGTCGAGGCGATCTCGGCGCCGATCCAGCCGGCGCCGACGACGACCACCTCGCCCGCGCCCCGCGTCAGCTCGGCGCGCAACGCGATCGCGTCCTCGATTGTGCGCACCGTGTGCAGGCCCTGGATGTCCTCGATGCCGGGCAGGCGCTTGGCCTGGCCACCGGTCGCGATCACGACGCCGTCGGTGTCGATCTCGGCGCCGTTCGACAACCGCACCCGGCCCGCGGCGGGGTCGAGCTGTTCGGCGCGGACGCCGAGCAGCCACTCCGCGTCGAGCTCGTCCTGGTCCTCCTGGTCGCACAGCCACAGGTCGTCGACGCTCGCTCGCCCGGCGAGCAGCGCCTTGGACAGCGGCGGCCGGTCGTAGGGCCGGTGCGGCTCGTCGCCGACGACCACGATGCGTCCGTCAAAGCCCTGGTGCCGCAGCTGCTGCACCGAGTTCAGCCCGGCGAGGGAGGCGCCGACGACGGTCACCGTCCTCATGCGACGGCCTCGCTCACAGTAGCCTCGACGGGCTGCGCGGTCGGCGTGCGCTCGTGTGCGCTGGTGTCCACGTAGATGTGGCCGTCGTGAACCAGCACCACGTGCGTGCGGACGGGCTTCTTCGCGGGAAGGCAGCTGGGCATCCCGGTGCGCAGGTCGAACAGAGCAGCGTGCAGCGGGCATTCCACGAAGCAGCCCTCCAGCCAGCCGTCCGACAGCGAGGCGTCCTGGTGGCTGCAGGTGTCGTCGATGGCATAGAGGTCGCCGTCGGAGTTGAACACGGCGACGGGAACGTCGGCCTGGATGCGGACCGACTCGCCCGGGGGCAGGTCTGCCACGGCGCAGGCATGAATCATCGTAACCCCTCCAGTTGCGTTATGAGGAACTCTGTGTGTAATGCGCAACAGCATGCTGTTAGCGATAGTGCCCAAGGCGGCCCCACGCGTCAAGACGCAGCCAGGGGGAAGATTCCATGAGTTGCGTTTGGCGCGTACAGTTGCGTAATGGCAAACTCATCTGGACGTAACGAACCGGTCATCGTGCAGTCCGTCGACCGCGCGATCGAGATCCTCGAACTGCTGTTGCGCGAGGGCGAGTCCGGGATCACCGAGATTGCCGATGAGCTGGGTGTGCACAAGTCCACCGCGTCCCGGCTGGTGTACACGCTGCAGGCGAGGGACCTCGTCGAGCAGCACGGTGACCGTGGTCGGTTCACCATCGGCATCGGCATGCTGCGGTACGCGGGTGCGGTGACCGGTCAGATCGATCTCGCCCGGCTCGGTACACCGCTGTGCGAGTCCCTTGCCGAGAAGCTGGGGGAGACGGTCAACATCGCGGTGCTGGACGGTCTGGTCGCGATCAACGTCAGCCAGGCGCGGGGGACCTCGGCCGTTGCGGCACAGAACTGGACCGGCCAGCGAACGCCGCTGCACGCCACCTCCAGCGGCAAGGTCCTGCTCGCGTCGATGGACGAGGACGAGCAGGAGCGGATGCTCGCGGGCGAGCTCACCGACTACACGCCGAACACGATCGTCGATCCCGACGAGCTTCGAACCGTGTTGAAGCGCGTGGCCGAGGACGGCTACGCGACGTGCTTCGAGGAGCTGGAGCCCGGCCTGCACGCGGTCGCGGTGGAAGTGCTCGGCGCGACCGGCGAGGTGGTCGCCGCCATCAGCGCCTCGGGGCCCGCCTACCGGCTCTCCCGCAAGCGGATCCGGCAGATCGCCCGCGAGCTGCGGGCCGCCGCGGGTGAGCTGTCCGGCCAGCTGGGGTACATCCGCTAGGCACGGCTCGCCAAGCTGAGTCGAAGCGAGCCGAAGCCCGAGCCGAAGGTGGCCTTGGGTACATATGCGGTACCCAAGGGCACCTTCGGCTCGGGCTCGGGGGACGGGCGGGGACGCGAGAGGGACTCGTGTCCCCGCCCGTTTTGTCTGTCCAGTCCGGACCGCTACGCAGCGCGGGTGACGTCGCTGCGGCCATTCCGTGGACAACTTCTGAGTAGGTCTTGACAGCGCAACGAACGGGCTCCACATTGGTCCGCGTAACGTTGCGCATGACGCTAAAGAATGCGTAATACGCAACTTTGTCCTCCGAAAGGAGTCCCCATTGCCATCGTCGCCAGTCCACGCCGCCTGCCTGGAAACGGCTCTCGATCACATCGATCCGGAGATCTCGGCCGCCATCCAGGACGAACTCGCGCGTCAGCGATCCACCCTGGAGATGATCGCGTCGGAGAACTTCGCGCCGGTGGGTGTGTTGGAGGCGCAGGGTTCGGTGTTGACGAATAAGTATGCGGAGGGGTATCCGGGGAAGCGGTATTACGGCGGGTGTGAGCACGTCGACGTCGTG